>CAJTYI010000053.1 GCA_910584215.1 uncultured Roseburia sp.
TGTTCCTGCTCCCGGCAGTTATGCACATGCCGTAGAAACAAAAAAAGTGCCAAAAGACTGCCATGCTTATACATGGTATCCTCTGACACTACTTACAATCTTAAACAGCGTATGCACCGGCCTTCCTCCATACAGGCTACACCGGAACCTGCAGCTTGCGGAAAATGCGGATACTCCGGATATTTTCATACCGGACACACCATAGTTTTCCCGCCCTTTACTGACAGGCATCGCATAAAAATCAATTACGGAATCATTTTAGCACAACATCTTGTATCCTGTCAACTCAATAATACTATATCTTCTGTTTTCAGCCTTTTCATTTTTGTGAGAAAAAATCCATCATCAATATTTATTTTACTTTTTTCAAATTTTTTCAAGTATCCGCTGCCCTGTCAGGTACTTCCTTTTTAGATTGACCTGTTACAACAGTTCATTTCTGTATCAGGCGTCCGTTCTTTGACAACTGAAGAACATACACCCTCATGTATATGGGTTCCGATGAATGGCTCACTGCTGACAGTTCTGCCATCCGTCCGGATTAAATTGCACACAGTGCAGCCAGTCAACGCGGCCGGGGAGGGCGCAGGAAACGGTGGGGGAAGGTATGTGTAACGATCAAAATTTTATCATTATTTTTTGCAAGAAGCTGATCACCAATATTTTCAGATATGCTATACTAATAGCCAGATATTGTGTTTTCTCATATCCTGGCTAGGAAAGGAGGCGTATGGTTACAGTAACGAAGGGCGATTTAATAGCGCTGGGATATGGACCATCTTTTGCGGCAGACATCATAAGGGAAACGAAAAAGCTTATGGTATCAAGGGGACATACATACTACCAGTCACGAAAACTGGACAGGGTTCCCAAAGAAGCTGTGGAAGAATTACTGGGAATTACATTTCCCGACAAACAGAATTGATTGTACTTCTTGCACATCTATGTGAGGAGTGAAATCATGGCAAAAGATCCAATTAAGAAAGCAGGCAACGGAACCTACTACTTCCGGGCAAATCTAGGCTACCATCCCGTTACAGGGAAGCAGATCCAGAAATACCGCAGCGGCTTTGCTACCAAGAAAGAAGCAAGAGAAGAATATTCCAAGCTGATCCTGTCATCTGTCAAAGAGCTGGATGAAAAAAAGAAGACTGTTTCTTTTCAGACATTCATCGAAGATACCTATCTTCCATGGTACAAAACACAGGTAAAGGAAAGCACGTACTTAAACCGCTATTCCACCATCCAGAAGCACTTTGCATACTTCTACAAAATGGCGACGGACGAAATTGAACCCATCCATGTGCAAAGCTGGCAGCTAGAACTGGCAAAGCAGTTCAGCCCAAACTATATCCATGTGGTGCAGGGGCTACTCTCCCTTGCCTTTGACCGGGCGATTGTACTGGGGATAGCCAAAAAGAATCCGTCAAGGATGATCGGGAACATCAAGTCCAAAAAGACACAGGTGGATTTCTGGACGCTGGAAGAATTTCAGAAAGTAATCTCCCTACTCTACAAGGGGGATTATTATGAACATTTCCTCTTTATATCCTTCTGGGTGCTGTTTATGACCGGAATGCGGATTGGCGAGGCTGCGGCACTGCTGTGGTCGGATATTGATTTTGATACAGGACTGTTAAGCATAACCAAGACCATGTATTATAAGTCAATGGACGATTTCAAACCCGTGGAACCGAAAACGCAGGCGAGCGTCCGCACTATTTACATTGACAAGGATACCATAAAGGAACTGAAGGCATGGCAGGAAGTCCAAAAGAAGGTACTGAAAAACTGTGACTATGTGTTAAGCTACAACGGCATACCCACCAGCAAGCATACCCTGCCACGGGCATTGGAAAAACTTGCGGAACTTGCCGGCGTACACCGCATCAAAATCCATGCACTGAGGCATTCCCACGCCTCCCTGCTCATCAGCATGGGCGAAAATCCCCTGTTGATCAAAGAGCGCCTGGGACATGAAAAAATACAGACAACCCTGGGAACCTATGGTCATCTGTATCCTAACACCAATCTTGAAGTTGCCAATAAGCTGACCGGGGTACTGCAGTATACGCCCGCCACGCAAAGCGTTGCAGACTATACGAGCAACCAGCACACCGCAGCCTATCACAAAGAAGTGAAATAAAAAATGCAATCGTAATGCAATAAAACGAGGAAAAAAGCCGCAAAGCCTTGATTTTACTGGCTCCGCGGCTCACCTCAGACTATTCGAACTCAATCGTCCCCGGCGGTTTACTCGTCAAATCATAAAATACCCGATTAACCCCTCTCACCTCATTGATAATTCTTCCCATCACCGTCTGCAATACCTCAAACGGAATCTCGGCCGCCTCAGCCGTCATAAAATCAATCGTATTGACCGCGCGAAGTGCAACCGCATAATCGTAAGTCCTTTCGTCTCCCATGACTCCGACAGAGCGCATATTAGTTAGTGCCGCGAAATACTGCCCGATTCCACGGTCAAGTCCAGCCTTTGCAATCTCCTCGCGGTAGATTGCATCTGCATCCTGCACAATCCGCACCTTTTCTGCTGTGACCTCACCGATGATACGGATACCAAGTCCCGGGCCCGGAAACGGCTGGCGGAAGACCAAATTTTCTGGAATACCAAGTTCGAGTCCGGCTTTTCTGACCTCGTCTTTAAACAAATCGCGTAAGGGCTCAATAATTTCCTTGAAATCAACGCAGTCGGGCAGACCGCCGACATTGTGGTGTGATTTGATTACGGCTGACTCGCCGCCAAGACCGCTCTCCACCACATCCGGGTAAATCGTTCCCTGTACAAGAAAATCAACGGCTCCTATTTTCTTCGCTTCCTCCTCAAATACGCGGATAAACTCCTCACCAATTATTTTGCGCTTTGCCTCCGGCTCCATGATACCCGCAAGTTTACTATAATAGCGCTCCTGCGCATTGACGCGGATAAAATTAAGATCATAGGCCCCTTCCTCTCCAAATACGGCTTCGACTTCGTCGCCCTCGTTTTTGCGGAGCAAACCGTGATCGACAAAAACACACGTCAGCTGACTGCCGACAGCCTTGGCCAGCATAACCGCAGCCACCGAAGAATCCACACCCCCTGAAAGGGCACAGAGCACTTTTCCATGTCCAACCTTCTTGCGAATTTCCTGAATCGAATTTTCCACAAAAGAATCCATGCGCCAAGTGCCCGCGCATCCACAGATTCCCCGCACAAAATTATATAACATTTTTGTCCCCTCGACGGTATGTAACACCTCGGGATGAAATTGAATCGCGTAGAGATTTTTCTCGCGAAATTCTGCCGCGGCTACCGGACAATCCGCCGTGTGGGCGACAATCGAAAATCCGCATGCCGCTTTTGCAATATAATCCGAATGGCTCATCCAGCAAACCGTCACATGCTCATCAGATAGTTGCGCCTCACAGCCCACACCTGCTGCCTCTGCCGTATGACTTCCTATACCTGCAAAAAGCGGAGAGGAACTGTCCACAAAAACCTCTGTCTTACCATATTCACCAACGGGTGCCTTCTCCACACGCCCTCCCAGCACATGCATCATGAGCTGAGCGCCGTAGCAAAGACCCAAAACCGGAATCCCCAGATCAAATAACTCTGCCGTATAAGTGGGCGCATTTTCTCCATAACAACTGTTTGGTCCACCCGTCAAAATAATCCCTTTCGGATTCATCGCCTTAATCTGCTCCATGTCTGTGCGATAAGAATAAATCTCACAATAGACATTACATTCCCGGACACGTCTGGCAACCAATTGATTGTACTGACCGCCAAAATCAATCACAATTACTTTTTCCTGATCCATCTCACTCCTCATTTCTGTAGCTCAAACTAACCATTTATATATGCCTTGATAACGGCATTTACGGAACACTATACGAATCTGATATAATCATAATAAAATTCTATTCTATAAGCAAGTATCTTTTTGCAAACATATCAACCAATTACATCGAACCGTTTCATTTTTACATAAAAACGTTTCCCTTAAATTAATTACTTTATATGATTCTTGCTTTATCAGATAATTGCAGCACAAGAAAAATGTACGGATTTGTACGTCAAAAGTATACTTGATCGATCATCTGGCGATCAAAAACTTCCATATGTCACTCATTATTTATCGCAGGCTCATTTGCTTGATTGATCATCTGGCGATCAAAAGTGAAAGACAAGATTATCTGCCCAGGTAAAATAAAACTCTATTGTTTTCGCTTACCACAATAGCAAACTGTGAACCCGCCATTAGCATCTTCCACATTCTTTTCCCACAAATGAAACCTTACACGTCTGCACGCTTTCAATGCTTTTTATTCCCTTTTTTTAGTGATTTTGTTTTGTCCTTTGCTTTTTTTGCAGCGACATTTTCTGCTTCCGGCTAAGGTAATTTCTCTACAGCTTCACGATAAGTGTAAAAGGTTTTCCTTTTTGCAGCAACCCCAAATGGTTGTGACAGCTGACAAGCAGCTATTTCCATTTGAACTATTTACGCTCAAAGTTATCTTTGATTTATGTCGTTGATTCTCCGTAAAATCGTTCGGATAAAGCATCGGTTATCAGCCGTTTCATTGATATTATAACAATAAATATGCATAACTGGTTGATCGGAAGTGATATCAATTATTTTTATTCACAGCGTAAATGCGGCGTCCGGCAAGCAGCATAGTTGCAGGTGCTGTTTGTCTTTTGTCCCTCCGGAAAAACGCCAGGGGTTCTCGCATGCCTTTTGGGGCATCGGGTTGCGCGTCTTTTCCGTGTTGAATTACCTCGTCGGTCTGTCCGTCCCGGTAAAGACAAAAATCTTTGCTGTTTCCTAATACAACGAATATTCATTAACTGACACCTTGTCTTGTCTGATTTTTCATCTGCTTCGTTGTCGTCAATCGACGCTGTCACCGCTGCGCCTCATTCCTCCGCCTTGCATAGGAAAGAATCATTCCGCGTCAATGTATCAGAAAATAATGATTCGTTGTCCTAGTTCCTCCAGACGCCCCGGCTCACAAAGTCCCTAATGACACGCCTGCGGGAAAACTCGCTGATACCATAGTGAAATACGAAAGTTTCCCAAGCTCAAACCGTTCGCTCCACAAAAGTTCGCAAAGCAAACTTTTAGAGTTCACTTTGTGAACTTTTTTGCCCTCACCCAATGTCATGTAGATAAGATCATACTCCATAAAGTTAAGTGTATAACCGCCTGCTATAGCGGAAAACTCCCCGTTAAGTTAAACATTTTCCGACATATTTCTTGACAACCTTTTAATAAGCTATTATCATAATAAGCAGATATAAAAGGCCGATCGTTTGAAATTATGTATCTGCTACTATCTTTTCTCAAAGAGCAAAGCAGTTAGGGATACTAAAGAAAAAGTGTATTTTGTAGAGACTAAAGAGGGAAAGCCCGCCGTTTCATGGCGTGGTACTTCCCTCTTTCTGTTTTCATATCCATAAATTTGACAGAACGGGGAGATAAATATGATGAATGAGCAGTCATTTCCAGACAGAATCAGAGGGGAACTCTATAATGCTGTTGAGTATGCACAAAAAGAACAGTATGCTTTTCAAAAAGAAAATATTTTATACGGACATAAACCGGTTGATTTTTCACGTTCGAGAATGCTTGATTTTAATACAATTATCAAATTCTTAATCTATATGCAGGGCGGAAGCCTGCAAAAAGAACTTTATAAAGCAGGATTAAATGTTTCAGCTTCTGCTTTTGTTCAGCGGCGGAAACAACTTAGCTGGTGGGATCTGGAACGGGTTTTTGAAAACTTTGTTTTAGCCGAAGAAGAAATGAAACGGTATAAAGGGTATCGGGTTTTAGCCGTTGATGGAACTGCGTTAAATATAGCCCGTAACCCGAAGTCAGACAGTTTTATGCAGAACAGCAATGCACCAAAGGGTTACAATCAGCTTCATATTAACCCTCTCTATGATATTTTGAATAAGATTTATGTATCCTGTCTGATTCAGCCACAGCCGCAGGTGGATGAAATAGGGGCATTAGCATATATGCTAGGATGGTACTCGTTTGATGACAAAACAATAATTATTGCAGACAGAGGGTATGAATCCTATAATACGTTTGCTCATTTCATAGAAACGGGAACAAATGCCAGGTTTTTGATAAGGGTTAAACAGAATCGTTCCGCTATGAGGGAGATAGCAAAACTTCCCATGCAGGAATTAGATACAATAGTATCTTTCGTGATAACAACAAGACAGACGAAAGAGGACAAAGCCAATAATTATATTTACATCCAGACAAGAAAAAATGAAAAAAGAATCTATAGTGACAAAACCAAAAAAGCCAGATGGGATTTTTCATCACCTTATCCAATGAGCTTCCGGGTGGTGCGTTTCAAGTTAAAAAGTGGAGAATATGAAACATTGGCTACAAATCTGCCGCAGGATTTTACACTTGAGGAAATCAAGGAATTATATCATAGCAGGTGGTGGATCGAAACAAGTTTCAGAACTTTAAAGTACAGTGTTGGAATGATTAACCTTCATGGTAAGAGTGACGAGTTTGCGAAGCAGGAGATATTTGCTTCTATGATAATGTCAAACTTTGCCAGCAGGATTGCCAGTCAAGCCATACTGCACAATAAGGAAAGCAATGTACATGAATATAGTATAAATATGAAAATGTGCATTTTTTTATGCCAGGAGTTTCTGCGTACGGGAAAAACAAGCGGCGAACAACTGATGCGCGACGTGGCACGATATATAGAAGCCGTACGCCCCGGCCGGGAAGATGTGCGGAACATAAAAGCAAAATCTTTTGTGCCGTTTGTATACAGAGTATAGCATTATAGAGGGGATGGGGCTTTGGGGATGTCAGTTTATGTTTATAAATTGATACTGAATATTTATTTGTAAAAAATTTAAGCAAAAATTTATAAGAGCTGAAAATATGAATTTTAATAAAAATATCCCAAAAGCATTTTTATCAATCTTTCCATTCTGCTATATAGAAATTTAATAAAGAAATTCTTTTAAAAACAGGAACTAAAGAGAAATATAGAAATTCTAAAAGATATAAAAAATTACACATTAATAAATTTTTTTAAAATGTAACTTTGCACCTTATAAAAAATAAAAATTGTTTGATTCAGAATTTTAAATTCTGTAATTTAACAAATGAATAAATATGCAATAATGCCTTGATATATTAAAAATTACTGTTTTGCGGGAAACGACTGTCTGATTAAAATTTTTATTAATTTAACAAATGATATCTACAATGTCTCTGTCTCTTTAAATATCTGGTTACAATATATATTGTAAACCTGTATTAGGATCATACGGAAAGCAGATTTGGTGCTTGCCAAAAGATGCCGCTTATAGTACAATAGGCATTGGGAAAATCAAGAGAAGTACAGTGTACCACCCGGCACTGTTGGCGCAGTACCGGGCAAGGATGGTAAAGAGGCTACCACACAATACAGACGAATCTGCGATACACACAAGATGGATTATACCGTATTTTCTTATAAAATACAATATTTTTGTGATGGATGAACAGAGAAGTCAAAACCTTATGATATAGAAAGAGGTGTAGAAGTGTGGACGCATACTGCTACACCTCTCTTGATTTCCCACGAAGCGTCTGCACGGCGGAGCAATCCGCCGCCGGAGGCGCTTTCAGTGGGAAATCGAAGTCTTAAAAGACTGCGGTTCTTTTTGTTGTGAAAATCGCAGTCTTTTTTTGTTCGGAAACGGCTTTTTCAATGCCCGTGCGGTGTATGGATCTGCCTGGATTTAGCCGGAATACCAAGGCTTTTGATACAACCAATTTTTTTATAAAAATTTTCTGAAAGAGAGGACGCAGTAATGAATTGTAAAAAATTGATTGTGCTTGTAACAACAGCATCGCTGGCACTGTCATTTACCGGATGCAGAAGGCAGAAACCAGACATTCCAGATGCAGCAGAGGCGGCAGTTGAAGTACCGGCCGAAGAAGCAGTTGAAACACAAGAACCGCCGGGGGAGGCATCTTTAAGCGGTTCAGATCTCGAAGCATATGACAGAATTATAGAGGAACTGGATCAGTACATGGCAGACCAGGATTTTGAAAATCTGTTTTCTGCCTATAGTGCATATAGGGAAACATGCCCTGCGCTGTCGGATAAACTGGAAGAAAAGAAAACACAGTATGCGGAAGAACTTAAAACAATATTTGACGGATGGATTGCAGAGGCAGACGAATTAACAATAGCAGGGGATACGGTAAATGCCAAACAGAAATTTGAGGATATAGCCAGCATAAACAGCATGAAAAATCATTTTGAAGAACTTGACATTTATGACAGCATAACGAATGAAAGGCTGTCTTACTACTGGGAATATAACAAGTATACACAGCCTGCAAATCTTATGGGTAAGCAATTTGATACGGTGGATGGATGCTACTACAGAGACAAAGACTGGGGTACAGTGAATAAATATGAGGATCGGTTCGGTCACAGTTATGATGAATATTACGAGCTACAGGTACAGTCAACAAGGGCAGACCGCCCCAATCCATATGTGATATTTAACGCAGATAATCAATATGATATATTCCATGCTGAATTTGTATGCCATAACCGGATGAAAGAATACAATCAGTTTCATATAGAAGTTTATGGGGATGATACCCAGTTATATGTATCTGATTCGTTTACAAGCTACAATGACCCAATGGCAGTAGACGTGGAAATCACGGGCTACAGACTGATAAAATTTATGGCAGTAAGGGAAGATTACAACACGGCCTGGGGAGAGGGGAAATTTCCGTCCGTAGGATTATACCAGGCAGACTTTTTATATTCAGAAAAACCGGAATTTGAATATTACGATCCACAAAACCAGGGACAGCCAAGCAAAGGAGAATAACACAATGAAAAGAAAAGCAACAGCACTTATGACAGCGTTGATACTTGCGGCCGGTTTGTCCGCCTGCGGAGGAGATACACCCACAGCAGGCAACAATCCAGATCCGGAATTAGAGCAACAGATAGAGGAATTAGAGGCAGAAAATGCAGAGTTAAAAGCGCAGTTGGATAATTCGGATTCAACAGACAGCAATCAGCAGAGTGAAGCAGATAGTTTATTACAAGCAACGATACAGTCGCCGGAGACAAGCGGTGTTTGTGGAGCAAACTTAACATGGTACTATCAAAATGGGATACTTGCAATCACAGGCACCGGAGAAATGACAGACTATGGATGGAGTAAGAAATCTGAAACGTCCACAGATTATATACCAAATAATCCATGGTATGACTTAGGGGATAAAATAGGCTGGGTCATTATAGATGATGGAGTAACAAGCATTGGAAGCCTTGCGTTTGCTGGATGCTTAGAGATGAGTAAAGTAATAATACCAAATACAGTAGTAAATATAAAGGATGATTCATTTTGGTCTCGCAAAAATTTGGAAACAATAATATATGATAATCAATCATATACATATGAAGAGTTTGAAAGTCAACTGGAAGAGTTGGGGCTAAGGCCAGCATCAGAAGAATTGCCAGCAGTAGCTCCAGCAGTAGCACCAGCAGAATAATGATGACCAATGTTCCATATTGGAGTGATTACGGTGTAGAATGGATTAAGCAGTGATATTTAAGCAATCAGAATTATATATGTGTAAATCATGCGAAAGGCTATCTCAATATAAGGGATAGCCTTTTCAAGAGCAGACATTTAAAAAGTATTGTATGCATTTTAGAAAACATGATATGCGTTTATTTAAAATTTCAATTATTTTTTTAAAATATATTGTAATATTTATAAATATGTGATAAAATAAAAATTTTATAATTAATTTACAAAATGTGTTTTTTGTAGTATAATAGGACAAAGGAGGAAAGTTTGAAACTGCAAGTTATACAAAAGAAACTTTTTTAAAAGAATCAAAAGTTACAAAATAGCAAGAGTTTATTCGGAGGTAATGCTATGAAAGTATATCTTTGCGTTAATCGTGGTCTTGGTCAGCAAATTTTATGCGGAAAAGTGGCTAGAGAAATATCAACGTCTCCTGAAATAGCCAAAGAATTATCGGCATATCCAGTATATACCAAAAAAAGGAAATCGCTAAAAAAGTATCCTCAAAAAGCAAGAGGGTACATAAGAGATAAACTAAAGCAAAAAAGAGCAAAAGAACCCGTTATGCTTTTCTTGCTGGATATCCAAGATACCAATCTAATTTATACCTCTGGTGATAGATTAGATCCATATACAACAGAATACTATCCAGATAAAATGGATACAGAATTTTCATTGTCAATCAAAAAAATTAAAGTTGACAATATTCTTTCCATGGAAACTTGGGTGTATTTCTTAGATAAAAACAAAAGATTAAAATGGAAAAGAGCATCCACATTAATCCCTATAATTTGGTAATGTGTTGTCTACGTCAAAATATACGGGGCTGCCGCAATAAAGAATTAGGCGTCAGCCCCTTTCGAGACAAGTATAAAGCCTAAAAAACTGTGAGGGCTTTATTTTTTTGCTTAAATTAACTGAGAAATAAATATCTAAATGACATTGTGCCCTCACCGGGGCGTTAAGGGAACACGAAATGCGCAAAATTTATTTCTGTCTTTCACCGAGCGCACTGACACAAGAGATTATCCAACCTTGAAAGACGTGTATCATCACTGGATGCCCCAATGGCATGTGATCGTACCCCGGCGTTTTGGAGGTTTGGTCAAAAACGTTTCCAACCTATGATGCATCCGAGACCGTTTCACTTAAACTGTTTTTTTAACTTCTCATTCATCTGCACTGCCTCTTTTTCCGCTTTCTTCCAGGAAGTAGCGCTGACAATGCCAAAGATCAATGCGATAGCCAGCATCATTGCCAGTACATTCCATATACTTTTCACATCATACCAGTCAAACAGATAACCCGCGCCCAATACAATCACATTGATCAAAAGATAATGAATAATGGTCCGTCCCACGATTTCTGCCTTGGTCATATTCTTATCCCACGGATAAATAAACACCGTTACGCTGCAAAGAAAAGATACCAGCGGCATCTGCCACAGCACCATGGCGTCAATCGTGTCCGAACTGTTCCAGAGCGTTGCAAAAAAAGCCGTTGCCAACGCCACGCATGTCAGTATTTTAGAAAAAACGGATACTAAAAAAGCAAGCTTCTTCATTATCTACACCCCCAATCTTCGTTTCAAGTCGGACACATACTGTCTGGAAATCACAAGGCGTTCCCCGTTCTTCATAGCCGCCTCGAAACGTCCATGAAATCCGGGGCTTAAATATTCGACCTTTTCCAGATTGATGATCGTGGATTTTGAGGCGCGAAAAAAATCCGTATGTACATAGATTTCCTCCAACTCATACAATTTTTTCTTCACCTCGCAGACCTCTTGTTCCAAATAGGCAAATACGTGATTGTCCACCGACTCAAAATAAAAGATCTCCTGCGGCAGCACCTGAAACATTTTCTCATCTTTCCAGACGGTTATCTTTTCTCTCTTTGCCCTGAGTGCATAAATCAATTTCAAGATATCTCTGTCTACATTCTTGCAACGGAGAACCACTTCCTCTTCCTCTTCCCTTTCACATTCCTGTATGGTAATTTTCACATTTTTCCCCCATTTCTATTACGGTCATTTGAACTTAGCATCTTTTGTTCTTTATCGGTCCCTCTGTTACAACTTTAAACGGTCATTTGAACTTAGCGTCTTTTGTTCTTTATTGAGCCCTCTGTTACAACTTTAAACGGTCATTTGAACTTAGCATCTTTTGTTCTTTATCGGTCCCTCTGTTACAACTTTATCAAGTATTTATGCGCACTCGGCCTCTTCCTACTTAATATACGTTAGCGCTCACCTGATTTTATATTTCTAGTACTTTAAGTAGCCCTTCGGTACAGCTTTTGTCATTTCGGGCAGTCTCCCATTCCTTATCGGTCTCTTAACTTACGCCTTTTATTGATCACCACGGCAATTCCTGTAGCCACTATAGCATAGATCAGCAGAAAGATCACCTGTTGATTGATGTCAATCCTATTTTCCCCCAAAAACAGCGTAATCCCCATCTGCTCATTGAAAATATCGGATACCTTCGCCGGAAGCCCCTCGAAAATCTCTGCGACGGCCTGTTGCGTGCAGACCTTGCGCATCATCGCCGTCCCGTGCAGCACAGGAAGCGCCTTTAACACCGCCTGCAATTTCTCTGACAGAGCCGCCAGGGGAATATAGATGCCGCCCACAAACCCGACCAGCGTACCGACGACCGTAAGCATGCCGCTCCATCCACTCTCACTGTGCACAAACAGGGCCAGAAGATATCCGAGTGCGGAAAACACAAACGTGTTCAACATAATCATAAGCAGCAGCTTCAGATTGACAGACACGGAGAGAATCTCATATCCCCGTATCAAAAAATATACCTCACCGGCCCCCAGCGTCAGCAGACACATGACAGTCCCCACAATCCACGACGCCAGCACATACCCGAACACCAGTTTTATCCTTTTTACCGGAGTAACATAAAAACCCATGATACGCTTGCGTGTCTCATCCTGCACCATCGTGCCCAGAACCGTCAATGTAACGGTAACTGCATTTACCACAAGAATACCCGCCAGCGTCCACAGCCAAATCACATAAGTCGCGTTCTTTTCGTCCATCACACTGTCGCGCTCTCCGCCGTATTCCGCCAGCATACGCACCAGATCACGGCTGTTCATCGCGCCGAGAAAAATAACCATCAGCCCCAACACAATCAGCATAGACAACAGTGAAAAAAATACTGCGCTCTTATCCCTTACATACACCAGACAATTTCGTTTTGTCAAATAAAATATTTCACTCATCATAACCTCCGTTCTACACACATATCCAGAAATAACAGTTGTGCCATTATCCATTTACAAATCTTCACACAGAGACTCCGTTCTCTCATAAGACTTACCCAGCGGTGCAGGTTAAAGAGAAACTACATTCGTTTCACTCCGTTGTCCTGTGATATTTAAGAATGCATCATCCATGGTCCCCTGCACCATCTCAAATCCCGCAATCTCACACTTCACCTCATCCAAAATCGGCAGCGCACTCATACTTTCAGACATACACAAAAGAAAATGCCTCTCCTCCTGTTCACAGCTTATCTCAGGATAAGCACAGGCAATTTTTTGCAATTTCTGTTGCAGGCCACGCTCGCTTCCAGGTTTGGCGTACAGACGAAGTTTATCGTTCGTGTAACGCTCCTTGATGGCAAACGGTGTTCCAAAATCTTTTATTTTCCCTTTGTCCAATATCGCAATATGCCCGGCTGCGGCGGCCTCCTCCATGTAATGTGTCGTGAGAAATATCGTCATATGCTCCTCATTGCGCAATTTTTCAATACATTCCCACACGAGCCGGCGCGTCGCCGGGTCGAGTCCCGTCGTCGGCTCGTCTAATATCAGAATTTCGGGCGCATGAATAAGTGCAGCCGCGATTTCACAGCGGCGCTTCTGTCCGCCGGAAAGCTTTTCGTATTTCCTCCCATAAATATCCTCCAGCTCTAATTTTTCGCACACATCAGCGATACTTTTCTTTAAAGCGCCCCCTTTTTTGCCGTACATAGCGCCCCGCAAATAAAGATTTTCTTTGACACTGAGCTTTCCGTCCAGACAATTGTGCTGCCATACCACCCCAATGTGGCTGCGTATCTCTTCGTCCTGCCGGCCCATGCGGCAGCCGCAAATCTCGATTTCCCCTGCCGTGGGTGCAAACAGTGTGCACATCATGTGGATAGTCGTGGATTTTCCGGCCCCGTTGACGCCGAGAAACCCAAACAATTCTCCCTTTTCCACCTGAAAGCTGATGTCATCCACAGCCCTCACTTCCCTAAAATATTTTTTTAAACCACTGACTTTAATAACTGGCTCCATACCGCTCCTCCCTGTTTAAACGATCCACAACAATCTAACCTGTTTGTAAGTTATATTTATCCTATACAAAAAAGCAGCCCCTGGCAATTAAATTGCGCTAAGCTGCTTATTTTGTATGGTAACCTGTTAAAATGTATCCCTATTTTTACACGGTAAATTCGGTGCGCCCACAGGCACCGTATTGCAGCCATTCCAAATGACTGCTGGTAAACAGATAAATAAATGATGCGCCCACAACCAAATCAGCACGTTTCCCGATGCAGCTTAGCGCCCCTCCCCGTCCTCATAGCGGCCGCCATATTCCCGCTTGGCGCGAACCGTATTTTCCACGACAAACGGACTTTTCGCGTCCGTATAGGCGTCGCGGTTGTGTTCATACTGCTTCCACAGCGATCGCTTCAACGCCTCATATTGTTTGGCCAATGCGGGATGTTCGTTCATATAATCCCTGAAATACAGTTCATCATGGTCGCCGCGATAGCGCAGATGCAAATGAAATACTTTCTCCGCAAATCCCTCACTTGTGTATCCTCTGTTAAAAGACACCCTGTTTTCTGTTTCCGACATATTGGTATATCCGTTGTACGTCAAGACCTCTTTTATTTCCTGCATCGACGCTGTCTTAGGAATCTCTAACAATATATCCACAATCGGTTTTGCCCATATACCGTTTATCGCCGTGCTCCCGATATGGCTTATGACATAATCTATGTCCGGCAAAAAATCCCGTATTCTCTTCTCCTCTTCACCAAACCAATCCCCCCAGCAGTCCTGGTGCTCGCTCAGCCGAATCGGAAACAATTCCCACAATTCTTCCAGCGTCATTTCAGATAACAATTTTTTCATCACGAACAAATTCCTTTCTGGCAGAGCGCAATCTGCGCCCCTAAATTTTTGTTTTCTCCGGCGTCTTTGCCGTTTTAAGTCCCATCCCCTGCGAATGCTTGCGTTTGCAGGGAATGTGGACTATAATAATACAAAAGCAGCCATTTGGACTGTACGACACATCGTGCGAAAGCAACCATTTGGACTGTACGACATTGCACGAAAGCAGCCATTTGGACTGTACGACACATCGTGCGAAAGCAACCATTTGGACTGTACGACATTGCACGAAAGCAACCATTTGGGCCGTACGATATATCGTACAAAAGAAACCTTGATAAACTTACGATACCGAAACGGAGGTCATCATGCATATACAAATTCAATGCTGCGGTATTGTCCTAATGTTGACACTCTTTTATTTTTATATGCGCCAAAGGCGGATATCGCTAAATACACAGCGGGCGTTTTTAGGTGTATTCCTAGCGACTTTTATCTGTATCACCGTCGACATCCTCTCGATTGGAGCCATCGAGTACCGTGATCTGCTGCCGGAACACTTTGTCAAATTTATCGCCAAAAGCTATCTGATCACACTGCTCGGTGTGGCGATAAGCGCTTTATCCTATATGAGCGTGGATATCTATACAAACCACAATGTCTACCGGCGGAATATGAAAACATACCTTATTCTGGCCCTGATCGGCGCCATCGGTACCTATATTGCCCCTTTAGATTACCATTACGACAAGGACGGTGTGACTGTGATGTACACGCATGGCCCGAGTCTCTATGTCACATACGGTATGGCGCTGATTTTCTTTCTCCGCATTTTTTATCTTCTGCGTAAAGAAAAGGCCAAGATCAATCCCAGGCGCAGGGAGGCGGTCTGCATCTGGCTGCTGATTTGGATTGCCGCCTCACAGATACAGTTTATGTACACCAACGTTTTGATCGTGGGATATGCCGGTTCGATCGGCATAATGGTGCTCTACCTCAAACTGGAAAACCCGGAAACCAACCTTGACCGAAACACTGGATTGTTCAGCAGCGGCGCCCTGTACCAATATACCAAACAGCTCTTTGCCAGAGAAATAGACTTTGCGACGCTGGTGATTATTTTTGAAAATACTGCCTACCAGAATGTGCCTCTTGGCAAAAGAGACGCCATCAAAATGGAGCTCGTCGAATATCTGCAAAAAATCCCCGACATCCTCTGCTTTAAAAACGCAGAAGACGAGTTCTTTGTAATCATGGAAAACCCCCAGACGGCAGAACAGCAGGCCAAAACCATCCGCGCGCGTTTCCGGTCGGGATGGGGGGATGGTCAGGCACACATGGTGCATCCACAATGGCTGTACCTGCCGCACACCAATGTCGCTGGCCAGGCTGATCATCTTTTATATCTCATACGACACATCAGGCAAAATGGAACAACATTTTCCGAAAAAGATTTCTTCTGCATCGAAAAAGACAGTGTCGATCAGATGTATCGGAAAAAGGAGACGGAACAATTAATTCTCGAAGCGATCGAAAACGACCGCGTGGAGGTGCATTACCAGCCAATTTTTTCAACCGGCGAACAGCGTATCACTTCGGCCGAAGCGCTCGTGCGCATCCGCGGCAGAGACGGCGCTCTGGTAGCGCCGGGATTGTTTATCGAGGTCGCCGAGGAAAGCGGCATGATCTTGCGGCTTGGGGAAATTGTGTTTGAAAAAGTATGTCAGTTCATACAGGAGCATCCGCTGGAGCAATACGGACTCCATTATATAGAAGTCAATCTTTCCGTCGTGCAGTGCGCTTACGAGTGGCTGGCGCGGGACTACATCAACATCATGAACAAGTATCAGATTGACCCCAAATATATCAATCTTGAGATTACAGAGTCGGCCTCCACCAACGCCAAAAAGACCCTGCTTGACAATATGCAATCTTTGATCGGATATGGCGTCAAATTCTCTCTGGATGACTTCGGCACCGGACAGTCCAATCTCAATTATATCGTAGACATGCCGGTCGACATTATCAAATTTGACCGCAGTATGACCAACTCTTACTTTGAGAACGGAAAAGCCAAATATGTCATGGATGCCGCCATACATATGATCCACGGCATGAACCTGGAAATCGTCTCGGAGGGCGTCGAAACCGCGGAACAGTACCAGACGATGCAGGAGCTGGGAATCAGCCACATACAGGGCTACTATTTTTCCAAACCGCTGCCGGCAGAAGAATTTATTCAGTTCCTTAAAAAACAGACGTCCTAAAGACTGGATTATGGCCGGAAGAAAGATACCGACAAAAGACCCGCAGACACAATCAAATGAACTTTGATATGTCGCGGGTCTTTCTGATCTATCACAGTCAAATCCAGAATAAAATCAAACAGTTCCTGTTAGCAAACACCCTGCGCAAGCATAGCCTCCACAACTTTCTCAAATCCGGCAATATTCGCACCGGCAACATAGTTGCCCTCCATGCCGTAACGCTTTGCAGCCTCATCAATGTTGTGGTAAATGTTTACCATGATACGCTGTAACTTGCTGTCCACTTCCTCGAACGTCCAGCTAAGTCTCTCGCTGTTCTGGGACATCTCAAGTGCGGATGTTGCAACACCGCCGGCATTGGAAGCCTTGCCACCGATAAACCATACGCCGTTCTCCTGCAAATACTCTGTCGCATCAATCGTGGTCGGCATGTTAGCGCCTTCGCAGACTGCCTTACATCCGTTTGCCACCAACTGCTTCGCATCGTCAAGCAGCAGCTCGTTTTGTGTCGCGCACGGAAGTGCGATATCGCACTTGATCTGCCATACGCCGCGTCCCTCATGGTACTCTGCGCTCTTTCTCGCCGCAGCGTATTCTGTGAGGCGGGCACGTTTCACTTCTTTTACCTCTTTAAGCAACGCAACATCAATGCCTTCCGGATCATAAATCCATCCGGTAGAGTCCGAACAGGTGACAACCTTAGCGCCCATCTGCTGCGCTTTCTGAATCGCGTAGATCGCAACATTTCCTGCGCCCGATACCACGATCGTCTTGCCCTCCATGGATTCGCCATGGCATTTAATCAACTCTTCCGTGATATATAACAAACCGTATCCGGTCGCCTCCGTGCGGGCAAGTGAGCCGCCGTAAGTTAAGCCCTTACCGGTCAAAACACCTTCAAATGTGCCGCGGATTCTCTTGTACTGGCCAAACATAAAGCCAATCTCCCTTGCACCCGTACCGATATCGCCGGCCGGAACGTCAATATCCGCGCCGATATATTTGCAAAGCTCTGTCATAAAGCTCTGGCAGAACGCCATAATCTCACGGTCAGATTTGCCTTTCGGGTCAAAGTCAGAACCACCCTTGCCGCCGCCGATCGGAAGGCTGGTGAGAGAATTTTTGAAAATCTGCTCAAAACCTAAAAACTTGATAATACCAAGATTAACGGATGGATGTAATCTAAGGCCGCCCTTGTACGGTCCGATCGCATTGTTAAACTGTACACGGAACCCTCTGTTTACCTGTACTTGTCCCTTATCGTCCACCCACGGTACACGGAACATAAACTGTCTGTCCGGCTCAGTGATTCTTTCCAATACAGCATTTTTTCTGTAAAGCTCTTCGTTGGCATCCACTACCGGCCTTAACGAATTGAGCACTTCTGTCACTGCCTGTAAGAACTCCGGCTGATCTGCATTTTTCTTAGATACAATCTCTAAGACCTCATCAACATATCCCATCTGTCATATCTCCTTACTTATCATGAATTTTTAAGTTCGCGAAAATTCATAAACAAACTTCGCGTCCAGCATCAACATAATTATTTTATTATATCTAAGCGCAAAGTGCAATATTTTTTTATGGTTTCCTATTGTTTTTTACAGAAAGCTGCAAGTTGAATGTCCTAAAACTGCAAATCACTTTTTACAGGCCTCAAATGCCCCCTGTTGTATCCGACGTCCCATGGCAAATTTTCTTTGTTACATCAGCCGGTAGATCAAAATTGCGAGCAGCACACCGATGATCCCCGCTATCGTAATCTTGATATTTAACCCAAATGTAATCACCAAAATTCCCAGATCTAACACAATCGGACTCGACAGCCCAAAACTCTGGCCGTAATTAAGCCAGTTTAAAAAGGGATTTCCCGCCGCAAGGCTGCCCAGAAATCCTCCCAGCACAATGCCGGAGAGCAACAGCACCAACAAAACCCAGTAATTTTTACCCGCAATCCCTCTTGCCATAATAAGCCTTGCCCTCCCTGCAATATCATCCCTGACAACACATCCATCGTGCAAAAAGTTCGTATTCTTATATGCGAACCTCTGCACAACGCTCTTATTCCACTCCTTTTTCTACAAGGAAACCCTCCGCATAACGCTCTTATTCCCACTCCTTCTTCTTACAGGGGAACTTTCTCTAACTCGCTTTTTTCTTCAAAATAATCTCCCAGCTTTGCCAGCGCATAAATCAAAATCGGTGTCTCCTGTTCCGTCAGGCCGCCTTTCATATGCGCGATCATATCACGGTGAAACTCCTCGTGGTGGGCAAAAGCTTTTTTGCCTTTTGCCGTCAGATAAACCCATACTACACGCTTATCCTGTATGCTGCGCTCCCTCACGACATAGCCCTTGTTCGTCAAGCCGTCGATGGCGCGCGTGAGCGTTCCCGTCGTAACCTGCATCAACCTGGCTATGGTAGTCATGCTTTTGGGCTCCTCCACGCCGATCGCCTCTATAATGTGAAAATCATTGTAACTGATGTCGGAAAACTCCTCCGTTACCAGGCATTTTCCCTCGATCTCCATGATGTTCTTAAACAACTTCACCAACAATTCATTTAACGTCTCATCTGTGGTCATACATAAACCTTTCCTCTCTTCCACACAATACGCATCCGATCACCAGACAAGCACCGCAGCCCCCCAGGTCAGCCCCGCTCCAAATCCGGCCAGCACGATTTTATCACCTTTTTTGATCGTACCGGCGCTGTTGACATTGTCAAGCAGGATCGGCACACTGGCCGCCGATATATTGCCGCACTCCTGCAAATTCGTCGGAAACTTTTCCATCGGCTGCTTTAAGCGCTTGGCCGCCGCCTCGATAATGCGGTAATTGGCCTGGTGCAGCAGAAAATAGTCGATCTCTTCCATAGACAATCCCGCCTGCTCCACGACTTGCGTGACCGCCCGCGGCACCGTGCGCACGGCAAATTTATACACTTCCTGCCCGTTCATATAGGTATATGAAAGCGCGGTATCATTTTTGACATAAGGATTGTTGGCCGGTCGGTTGCTGCAGTTTAATACCATGCCCGCAGCGCCGTCGGAGCCCTGTACCATACTTAAGATACCGCCCGCCTCCTCGCTCTCACTCGCCCGGACGATAGCTGCACCCGCCCCATCGCCGAACAGCACGCAGGTACTGCGGTCCGTCCAGTCCATCATTTTGGACAACGTCTCGGCGCCAAGAATCAAAGCAGTCTGGTACACGCCGCTCTTTAAATAGGTAGAGGCAAGATTCAGTGCAAATAAAAATCCCGAACAGGCTGCGTTGATGTCAAATGCCACCGCATGTTTCGCGCCGATCTCCCGCTGTATCTCGCAGGACAAATTCGGAAAAAAGCGGTCAGGTGAGACCGTGGCAGCGATAATCAAATCAATCTCCTCCGGCACAACCTTTGCTTTCTCCATCGCATGTTTTGCCGCCTCCACCGCCATACCGGTCGTCGTCTCTTCCACTGCCAGATGGCGCGCCCTGATACCTGTCCTCGTAGAAATCCATTCATCCGAAGTGTCCATAATTTTACTCAGGTCGTCATTTGCAACCCTGAGTTTTGGAATGGCACTTCCCGTACCGATAATTTCGACTTTTCTCAACATGTTTCCTCTCATTCCTCCGCGTAAGCGGCATTATAATTAGCGGGAACTTGGGACACGCAGCACATTAAAATGCGCGGAAACGGTCATAACGCTCTTTTGCCAGCTGTTCACCTGTCTTGCCATCCTGCTTTTGCAAAAATTCTTTTATCTTCCCTTTCATATAGCGGGCAATCGACTCGCAGGCCTTGGCGTCCGCCATACCGTATTCCGGTATAATCTGCTCCACAACTTTTAACTCGTGCAGATCTCTTGCGGTAATCTTCATGACCTCGCTCGCCTCCTTGGCGCGCCTGCTGTCCTTCCAGAGGATAGAAGAAAATCCCTCCGGCGATAAAATGGAGTATGTCGCATTCTCCATCATCCAGACTTCATTGCCGACTGCCAGCGCCAGCGCGCCGCCGCTGCCGCCCTCGCCGAGTATAATGGATATCACCGGAGTTTTCAGCGTCATAAACTCATATAAGTTTCGCGCGATTGCCTCGCCCTGACCGCGCTTTTCCGCCTCAATACCGCAATAAGCGCCGGGTGTG
>CAJTYI010000054.1 GCA_910584215.1 uncultured Roseburia sp.
GATTTCTTCCCTACTCGCCGCGCGGGGTGCGTGCTGCAACAGCAGCTATTTTCACTTCGCACCCCTGCGCATAAAAACAGGGTCAGACCTCTTGCCAGAAATCTAACCCTGATTATTCTATCCTCAAACTGTCCTGCAACTACTCGGTCCACTCCCTCACCAATGCAATCTCACGCTGATAGCCCGCATCGTCGTTGGGCGTCTCCAAGATAAACGGTCTGCCGGAGAGCAGCGGATGTGTGGCAACCCGCCGCATCGCATCTAAGCCGATGCATCCCTCTCCGATCTTTGCATGACGGTCTTTGTGGGAACCGCGCTCATTCATGCTGTCGTTAAAATGCACGGCATAGAGACGCTCCAGTCCGATCACCCGGTCGAACTCCTCAAGCACTTCATCCAAATGACCGACTATGTCGTAGCCGCCGTCCCACACATGACAGGTGTCGAAACAGACCCCGACTTTTTCTTTTAACTCCACTTTATCTAAAATGGCGCGAAGCTCCTCAAAATTGCGCCCCACTTCACTGCCTTTACCCGCCATCGTCTCTAAGAGGACGATCGTGGTCTGTTCTGGCCGCAGAATATGATTCAATGTCTCTGCAACCAGATCAATTCCAGCCTCCGCGCCCTGTCCCACATGGGAACCCGGATGAAAATTATAATAATTGCCCGGCGTATACTCCATGCGCCTTAAATCATCCGCGATCATTTCCCTTGAAAATGTACGGATATCTTCTTTCGCGGCACACAGATTCATGGTATATGGCGCGTGCGCCACCAGCTTTCCAAACTGCTGCTCCTTAGCCAGCGCCAGATAAGCGCTGACATCTTTTTCATCGATTTCTTTCGCCTTGCCGCCGCGCGGGTTGCGGGTAAAAAATGCAAATGTGTTCGCGCCCAACAAGACCGCGGCTTTTCCCATCGCCGCATATCCCTTTGAAGCCGATAAATGATTTCCAATATACATAACATTCCTCTTCTTATTTTTAGTCCCGCGTTTGTTCTTACACATCATTTGGCAGAACCTCCGCTGTTTTTAGTCCCGCGTTTGTTCTTACACATCATTTGGCAGAACAATTTCTTTCCTCATTCTTCGCTCATAAATTGTTCTGGGCGCTGTCGAACTTCCGCTGTTTTTAGTCCCGCGTTTGTTCTTCCAGCACCATTCGGCAGAACAATTTCTTTCCTCATTCTTCGCTCATAAATTGTTCTAGGCGCTGTCAGAACTTCCGCTGTTTATTACATTAAATTATCTTCTCCGTGAATACGCTCTACCAAAACGCCCTCACGGTAGGCGTGCAGCAAGGCCGACAGGTCTTTGATATACTCCTTGATTCCCTTGCCGTTGTCTGTATTCTCCACCGTCTGCCGTTTGCCGACCTGTTCGACGAGCGTGGTGTGTGAGATGATATCGCTTCCGTCCTTCACGGCTTTTTCCACGGACTCAAACGGCTCGTGCGCCGCAAGCAGCAGCCCATAGGAATTATAAATCAGTGTGTATCCCGCGATGCCGGTTTTCCCCTGGTATGCCTTGGAAAAACCGCCGTCTATAATCAGCAGTTTTCCGTTGCATTTGACCGGCGATTCCCCTCGCTTGACTTCAACCGGAATATGGCCGTTGATGATGTGAGCCGTGGACTCGTCGAGACCAAACTCCCGCAATATACTGTTGACGATCTCCTCTTTTTCCATCAGGCGGTAGTAAGGATTCTTCGGCTCCTCGTGTGTCTTTTTGTCAGCCACGAAATAGCGCTCAAACGTTGTCATCTTTGCCTTGCCAAACACCGGAGAATTTTGATTTTCCCAGATAAACCAGAGAATATCCTGCCCTTTCTTCTTCTCCTCCTTATTGATGGCGTAATATCCCTTGCGCGCATAATTTTCGAGCACGTCGTAGAGTTCTTTTCCGGCGTACTCTTTTCCATAAACGGTTACCTTTTTAAAGCTGCCGTCCTGATTCATCGGCACGCAGCCGTGGTAGAGCAGGTTTCCGTTATGTACTTTATAGAGGCTCCCCTGTGTAAACAGAAAACGCACATGCTTCTGCAATTTCTCACAGTTGATAAAAGCCTGCGTCAGGCGTTCCATCACTTCCTCCTCCTCTAGGGAGAGCTCATAGGGGTCGTTCCAGTCGATCGTCGGAAAGTTGGTATCCCGCAGCGGATACTCGCATCCCTCAATCTTTACGGTTCCCTTCTCTATATCAATCTTATCCAGCAGAAGACGCGGCACCATATCAAACTCCGGGTGTCTGCGAATCAACTGGCCTTCCATCTTAAACTGCATGACAGCGATTGCCTTGTGCATCTTCTCGTCGAGCATGGCATCGCGCACATCATACTCGTCCTCCCTGTAATCCAGTTTGAAACAGGTGCAGGGGTCTTTTTCATACCACTTCATGGCAAAACGCGCCAGCGGCACCAGATTGATGCCGTAACTGTCCTCCAAAAGATTGAGATTGCCGTATTTTGCAGAAATGCGTATCACATTGCAGATACACGCCTGGCTGCCTGCCGCCGCCCCCATCCAGTAAACATCATGGTTGCCCCACTGAATATCAACTGAATGATGGTGCATCAGCGTATCCATGACAAGATTTGGGTACGGTCCCCTGTCAAAAATATCCCCCACCACATGCAGATGGTCGACGACCAGACGGCGAATCAGATCACAGATCGCAATCACCAGCTCGGCCGCCCTTCTGGTCGCGATAACGGAATTGATGATCTCGTTATAGTACGCCTCCTGGTCTGACACATCCGGCCTTCCGGTCAAAAGTTCCTCAATCACATAGGAAAAATCTTTCGGCAGCGCTTTGCGCACTTTCGAGCGCGTATATTTGGAGGAAGCACATTTACAGATACGAATCAACCGGTATAACGTCACCTTATACCAGTCCACCATATTTTCCTCAGTCTTAAGTATCTGCTCCATCTTCTGTTCGGGGTAATAGATCAGCGTTGCGATCGCCTTTTTCTCACTTGCGCTGATCGTATTGCCAAACTCATCCTCAATCTTGCGCTTGATTGCGCCGGAACCGTTGCGCATGACATGCTGAAACTGGTCATACTCTCCGTGTATATCGGTGATGAAATGCTCCGTGCCCTTGGGCAGGCTGAGGATCGCCTGCAAATTTATAATCTCCGTCGCCGCCGCGGCCACGGTGGGATACTGCTTTGACAGACTCTTTAAATACCGTAAATCCATTTCCTCCATAGACTTCCCCCTGCTCTTCTATATCCCGATGGTCTCCTTGATCACATCCTGCATATCGTACATGCCCGCCGGCTTGCCCGCCAGAAACTTTGCAGCTTCCACGGCGCCCTTGCCAAAGACGCTTCTCGAATACGCGGTGTGTTCAAATGTAATTACCTCATCCAGTCCGGCAAAAATCACTTCATGCTGCCCTACAATATTGCCGCCGCGCACCGCAGAGATACCGATCTCCGCCCGTTCGCGCTTCTTGCGCTCTCCACTTCTGTCATATTTGTAAGCATACGCGCCATCCACCGCCTCATTCAAAGAATCCGCGAGTGCGAGCGCAGTCCCGCTCGGCGCGTCAAGCTTTTGATTGTGGTGTTTCTCCACGATCTCCATGTCAAACCCGGCCGGAGCCAAAATCGAAGCCGCCTGTTTTAACAGTTCCAACAGCATATTGATGCCAAGGGACATATTGGCTGATTTTAAAACAGCCACATCAGCGGAAGCTTTTTGCACTTTTTTTAGCTGTTCCTCCGATAATCCGGTTGTACAAAGGACGACGGGCACCTGTTTTTCCACGCTGTACACCAAAATATCGTCCACTGCCCTGGCATTGGAAAAATCAATGATGACATCCGCCGCCACATTACAGAGAGATATATTGGAAAATACCGGATAGGTATTTTTTATCCCATCATATAAATCAATGCCCGCAACAATTTCTATCTCTTCGTCCGCCGCACAGATTCCGGTGATGACCTGACCCATCTTACCGTTGCAGCCGCTCATGATTGCTCTTATCATGTTATCCTCCTGTGTAGAAGTATTTCTTCTATATTTATAAAATACCGTAATCTTTCATCGCCGCTTCCAGTTTCGCTGCGTTCGCCTCCGTCATCTCCGTGAGCGGTGAGCGAAGCGGGCCCGCCTCTTTGCCCATAAGATCGAGCGCTTTTTTAACCGGAATCGGATTGACCTCGCTAAAGAGCGCGTCGATGAGCCGCTGCCCTTTTAGCTGCATCTTAGCAGCTTTCTCAGTGTCGCCGTTCCAGAAATCCTCGCACATCTGATGCACATCGCGCGGTGCAATGTTGGACCATACGGAGATCACGCCACGGCCGCCCAGCGCCAAAAGCGGAACGATGATCGCATCCTCCCCGGAGTATAGATCAATACCGCCGTCGGTGAGCGCGAGCACTTTGGCCGCCTGCGCGACATTGCCGGTCGCCTCCTTGATACCGGTGATATGTTTTACATTATGATATAAGTATGCCGCTGTCTCCGGCAAAATATTACAGCCGGTTCTGCCCGGTATGTTGTACATAATAATCGGAATGTCCACTGCCTGCGCGATCCTGGTATAGTAATCGATCAGCCCCTCCTGCGTCGCCTTGTTGTAGTACGGCGTCACGGCCAAAAGTCCATCCACACCGGCCTCCTGTGCCTCTTTCGAGAGATGTACGGCTTCCCTCGTGCAGTTCGATCCGGTTCCCGCGATCACCGGCACGCGGTGCTTTGTGAACTCGACGGCAGCCCCAATTACCTTTGCATGCTCCTCGGTCGTAAGCGTAGAGCTCTCCCCCGTCGTACCGGCTATAATGATACTGTCCGTCCCCTCGTCAATCTGCCAGTTGATCAGTTCTTCAAGCTTGTCATAATTTACTTCTTCATTGTCTTTCATCGGTGTCACAATTGCAACACCGGCTCCCTTAAAAATAGCCATAGCAATCCTCCATTCTTGCGTTTCAATCGAAAAAAAACGGCTCACCTATGGTGAGCCGGTCTCATCTCTTCTTTTCTGCTGCCCGCAGCTTCTGTAGAAATCCGATAGCGCCCCATCCAAAATCTCCAACACATCTGCGCGCTGGCTGCAATTGTGATGACAGTCATGAAGTTCTTCACCTCATGCCCAAGGAATACCTGCAACAGGCAGCTACCCTTTCGGCACGCTTTCCTTTTCTCTCTCTTCCCCTGTGCCTGCCACATCCGAAAGTCTACTCATAAAGCGCGCAACCTCTATCAAGCAATATGTATTATTTATATATTTAAAATCATAACACTATCGTTTTCTATTGTCAATGTCTTACATGTTTTCTTTTTCTTCCAAAAAATCAATCTTGCTGACTGAAACCTCATAAGCCACGCGCTTTTCTGTCTCTGTCTCGGAGAGCTTCTTGACATACTCTCTGCTCTGAATACGCCCCCAGATCTGTACATGCGTACCCACCTCAAAACCAGAGACAAACCGCGCATTTCTCCCCCAGCAGATGCAGGGAATATAGTCAGATTTTCCGTAGGAGCGGTTTACCGCGATCAGCAAATCCGCGATCTCACGTCCCAGCGGCGTCTTGCGGTAAATGGGTTCTTTGCAGATATAACCGTCCAGAAAAATCTGGTTGCTCTTTACGTCCTCATCAATCTCATCAATAAACTCCAGTTCCCTGACAAATACGGACAGCACCAGACGGTTCTTCTTTTCCTCATGCCGGTTAAAAGAGCGGAACTGACCTGTCACATAGATAAATCTGCCCGTGTAATCCTCCTTCACATCAATCAGCCGCTCGGAAACCATAAGCGGTATGTAGTCCATATAGTTGCTGAGACGGTTTACGGCGACATCCACCACATAAAACCCCTCTCCGTATACCTCGTGAGTAAAGCGGAATTCCGACACGATTTCTCCCACAATTGATACCTGGTTGTTTTCAAACATTTTATCTGCCATGAATTTTCTCCCTTCTTATAGCTGCACATGCTTGTTCTGTATTTTTGCAATGCATTGATCCATGTAAATAACCCGCGCGGTCTTAAAGCTTCCAATCGTTACATCTGCTTCTCTTACTTTTGGTGCAGCCGTCTGACATAACTAGTTGTAACATATTCGCTGTCTCATATTTTCATGCTTCCTGTCGATAAAGAAAATCGCATTATAGAGCATTTTCATTCCTCTTGTCGAAATCTACTTTTATTATTGCCATATTATACCACTATTATTTTTAAATGAAATAGACTTAATGAAAGTTTAATAAAGAACAATACTATCTTTATAGTTTCTTCAACCTTAGCATGAACGCGGCACGTTGATTTTTTTCTTGCACATTTTATAAAATATGATAAAATAATGCAGGTATACTTTATAATAAGGTAATATTTTATATGATTGATAGATGGAGGATTTGGCAATGAAAATGAAACGAGAAGATATTCGCAATATCGCGATTATCGCCCATGTCGACCACGGCAAGACCACGCTCGTGGATGAATTACTAAAACAAAGCGGTGTATTCCGCGAAAACCAGGATGTCCAGGAGCGCGTGATGGACTCCAACGATATCGAACGCGAGCGCGGCATCACGATTCTTTCCAAAAATACCGCGATTACCTATAAAGGGACAAAGATCAACATTATCGACACCCCAGGCCACGCCGATTTTGGCGGCGAAGTGGAGCGCGTGTTGAAAATGGTAAACGGCGTCATCCTTGTTGTCGACGCTTTTGAGGGCGTCATGCCGCAGACAAAATTCGTCCTGATGAAAGCGCTCGAGCTGGCGCTCCCTGTCGTCGTCTGCGTCAACAAGGTAGACCGCCCCGAAGCGCGCCCAAATGAAGTTGTGGACGAAGTACTCGAACTCTTTATGGATCTCGACGCATCGGATGAGCAGTTAGACTGCCCGTTCCTCTTCGCGTCGGCGAGAGACGGCTACGCTGTGCGTGAGATTCATGAACTGATCAACAACCGCAAAGATATGGTTCCGCTGTTTGAGACAATCTTAGAGTATATTCCCGCTCCCCAGGGCGACCCGGATGAAAATACCCAGGTACTCATCAGCACCATTGATTATAACGAATATGTGGGCCGCATCGGTATCGGCAAGGTGGACAACGGCACGCTGAAAATCAACCAGGAGGCCGTCGTCGTCAACCACCATGAACCGGACAAATGCCAGAAAGTGCGCATCAGTAAATTATATGAATTTGACGGTCTAAACAAGGTAGACGTCGCGGAGGCCGGCATCGGCTCCATCGTCGCGATCTCCGGCATCGGGGATATCCACATCGGAGATACGATCTGCGCGCCGGAACAGCCGGCGGCAATTCCGTTCCAGAAAATCTCCGAGCCGACGCTCGCCATGAATTTCATCGTCAACGACAGCCCCTTGGCCGGACTCGAAGGCAAATATGTCACCTCCCGCCATCTGCGCGACCGCCTGTTTCGCGAGCTGAACACAGATGTTTCCCTGCGCGTGGAAGAAACCGACAGCCCCGATTCTTACAAGGTTTCCGGCCGCGGCGAGCTGCATTTGTCTGTGCTGATCGAAAATATGCGCCGTGAAGGCTATGAATTTGCCGTCAGCAAAGCCGAGGTGCTCTATCACACCGACGAAAACGGCAAAAAATTAGAACCGATGGAACTGGCCTATGTCGATGTGCCGGACGAGTATACCGGAGCAGTCATTGAAAAACTCAGCCAGCGCAAAGGAGAAATGACAAACATGAAACCGATCACCGGCGGATACACCCGCCTGGAATTTTCGATTCCGTCCCGCGGACTGATCGGTTACCGCGGCGAATTTATGACGGATACCAGAGGAAACGGTATTATCAACACGATTTTTAACGGTTATGAACCCTACCGCGGCGAAATCGCCTACCGCAAGCTCGGTTCCCTGATTGCCTTTGAGTCCGGGGAATCCGTCACCTACGGCCTGTTTTCGGCTCAGGACCGCGGAACCTTGTTTATCGGTCCCGGCGAAAAAGTGTACGCCGGCATGGTGATCGGCTCCTGCTCGCGGGCAGAAGATATTGAGCTCAATGTGTGCAAAAAAAAGCATCTGACCAATACGCGCTCGTCCTCCGCGGACGAAGCCTTGACACTGGTTCCTCCCCGTATACTCTCTTTAGAGCAGGCGTTAGATTTTATCGACGTTGACGAGCTTTTGGAAGTGACGCCGGAAAGTCTGCGCATCCGCAAGAGAATCCTCGACCCGACGCTGCGCAAACGCGCCAATATGAAAAAATAGGCGTACGCCCGGCGTGTAAGCGGGCAGGGAAACGCTTTTGTTCTCTGCCCGCTGCATAGCAGGCGCGCAGTTGCAGAATAAACCATTACATTTACTGACTGTCTAAGACCGACAACTTGCGCATCTCATGAAATTCGACGCCGGCCATCACAATCGTGGCCACGGCGGCCAAAAAGTCTGCGATCGGCCCGGCGTAGAGTATCCCGTCGATGCCAAAAAGCAGCGGCAGTGCTACAATGAGCGGCAGTAAGAACAATATCTGCCTCGTCAGCGACAAAAAGACGCCTTTGATCGCTTTGCCGATTGAGGTAAAGAAAGTGGCGGTTATCGGCTGCAAAAAGTTCAGGCAGGTAAACATCAAAAATACCCGGAAATAGCTGATACCGAACTGATAGTAACTCTCGCTGCCACTGCCGAACAAAGACATAATCTGCCTTGGAAACAGCTGAAACAGCAAAAAAGATAACGCCGAGACGCTCCCGCCCGCAAAGAGAGCCAGGCGGTAAGCTTCTCGCACACGCTCATATTTCTTTGCACCATAATTAAAACTTTCTATGGGCTGACTGCCCTGTCCAATTCCAATGACAATGGAGAAAAATACTTGATTGACTTTCATGACAATACCCGCGCAGGCCAGAGGGATCGCCTCCCCATAGACCGACAGCGCGCCGTAATGTTTCAGCGAATTATTCAATACAATCTGCACCACCATCATGGCGATCTGATTAAAAAAGGATGCCATGCCGATGGCGGCCACCTCGCGGACATAGACAAACCGCACCCGAAAATGCTGCCGCCGCAATGATACCGTCTTGTAGCGGTACAGATATCGTATCACAAGAATCCCCGAAAAAATCTGTCCAATTACCGTCGCAACGGCCGCGCCTCTCATCCCCATATCAAGTACGATGACAAACAGGGCGTCAAGCACCGTATTGATCACAGCGCCGGACAGGTTACAGATCATCGTCATCTTCGGGCTGCCGTCGGCGCGAATCAAATGCCCGCCGCCGGTCGTCAACAGCATGAACGGAAAACCGAACGAGGTAATCTTTACATATTCTTGTGCGTAAGGCAGTACATCCTGCGGCGAACCAAACGCCAGCAAAAGCGGCGTCAAAAACAACTGTGTGATGAGCATGAGCGCCGTGCCGGAAAACACCAGCATAAACACTGCATTTCCGACGTAGTAAGCCGCCGTTTCACGGTCACCGCGCCCCATATGCAAATTAAAGCAGGACGCCCCGCCGATGCCAAACAGTAAAGCAAGGGACAGGCAGGAGGTCGACAGAGGAAACGCGATGTTTGTCGCCGCATTTCCCAGAGTCCCTACAGCCTGTCCGATAAACAGCTGATCTACTATATTGTAAAGCGCCCCCACCAGCATTGCCACAATACTGGGAACGGCAAATTTGACCATCAATTTTGAAACGGCCACATTTCCCAGAGGATTCTTCTCTTTTTCTGCCATTCTTACAATCACTCCTTCTTAGGCTATTCGGATTGATACCACTGCCTTTAAAATACGATGCCGGCCAGCCGGATCAGACATCCCCAGAACACACCGAACGCATACAGCGCGGCGAGTATCCCCATATTCTGTTTCCAGTCGCGGTTTAATCGAAACAACACCAACACGCCGACGCCCGCATTGACCAATAGACCGGACATCATAGCACCAGCGCCGATCACTCCGCTCATATAGAGCTCAGTGATCACCACGGAGGAAGCGCAGTTGGGTATCAGCCCGACAAGCGCCGCCAACGCCTCTCCCAGCACAGGCACTGTAGAAAAAAACGCGCGGATCGCATCCTCGCCGATCAACGCAATCAAAACGTTGAGTGCCAGCGAAATCATTAAAATATACAAAAAAATCTTCCCCGTATGCTTGATGGCGGAGAGCAATACCCCCTCCTCACAGCGGCAGTGTTCCTCCTCGCATACGGTATGGATATCCATCTCTTTTTCTTTTCGTTTTAAAAATCTGGTATAGACGATCTCCGCCAGAAAACCCGAGAAAATGGCAATCAGAACTTTTATCGCCAGAATCTTTATGATCATGTCCGCCCCCGCCGACTGCGCAATCAGAACCGGCAGCATCTCGTCAGAGGTGGACAGATAGACGGCGAGCAGCGTGCCAACCGTGATCACCCGGCCGGCATAGAGACTGGACGCTGCTGCGGAAAAACCACACTGCGGCAATACTCCAAGAAGCCCTCCCCACAGAGGGCCGACCGCGCCGGCGGTTTTAATCCGCCTGCGCACCTGATCGCCGGTATTATGTTCTAACAGCTCCATAATCAGATATGTCAGGAACAAAAACGGCAACAGCTTCACGCTGTCCATCAGGCTATCCAAAAAAACATCAAACATCATACTTCTCCATTTCACTGGCGCGTCACCCTGCGCAGACGCTTCTCTTCATACATAGCTCTGTCCGCAGTCTCCAGGCACACATCGATCCCCAGCGGCGCCTCCTTTGTGGAGACCGCGTAACCGATACTTGCACCGAGCTCATAGGGAAGCGATTCCATCACGGTATACATTGACAGCGTATCCGCAATGCGCTTCTTTTGCTCCTCCCAGAACACCAACTCATTTTCATGCGCCAAAATAATAAACTCATCACCGCCGTAGCGAATCACAATATCGTCTCTGCCAACCGCCTCCTTCAAGGTATCGGCCACAATGCAGATGGCGTGATTGCCGGCCAGATGGCCGTAATTGTCATTGATCTTTTTGAGACCGTCCATATCCACCATGGCGATCGAAAACTCTCCATCCGCAGAAAAATCTGCAGAGAAGCGCTCCAGAGCAAAACGGTTGTAAAGCCCCGTCATCGCATCCCGCATATGAAGCTCGTCAAGCTGCACGATCGTGCTCTGCAGTATCATCTGCCGATGCAGATTTTCGAAACTGCTGCAAATACTCTCATGGCAAATGCGGTAATTGTACACGTCGATCGGCAGACTTGCATTGATAATCACAATGTAGCCGAATACACACTCTTTGTGGTGGACCGGATAAAAGATAAACATATCCCCGGCCTTAGCCTCCACCGGCACCAGCCGCCGCAGAGAAAACTTCTGATCACGTATCACGCCGCCACGGTATGTATTGCCACATAAAGCCACCATCTCATCATCATAGGCTCTACCGTCATCCGCTGCTTTCTTCCTGTCGCCCGCGCCGATGATATAGTTTAGATCACTCTCGTTCAGGCAGCAGACAAACTCGTCACAGCTTACCCCCTGTAACAGTTCGCAGATATTTTCTCCGAGCTTATCGAGAGAATCCACTTCCTCCAGCGTATCGTTGTAATGCATCATACGGCTGATCTGAGCGCCTGCCTCCACCTTGGCCAATATAATCTCCTGATAGCGCTCCTCGATCTGGCGGCTCTGACACTGCACGCAGCCGCAGCTCTCTCCGATATAGATTTTGGCCCGCACATAATTTTCGTGCGGTACACTTCTCCCACTCAGCATATCATGAAGCGCCTGTACCGCACGCTCCGCCATGGTCCGGTCTCTGCGGTTGGCGCCGGTGATATCCGGGCGAAACGCAATGCTGTTGACACTGCGGTTGAGCGAGCAAAGTTTCATCCCTTTGGGCACTAAAACGCCGCGCTCTTTGAGCTCGAGATAAAGACCGATCGCGCTGATATCATGCGTACAAAGCACTGCATCCGCATCCATGGCATCGCGCTCTGCAAACTTTTGATAGATTTTGCGGCCATCCGGTATCGAAACATTGACACTGATGCGCCTCTTTTCCTCCAAAGGAATCTGATACTTTTTTAACGTGTCCTCATAGGCTCTGACACTCTGCTCTCCGATCTCATTGTTGCCATCCGTCACCAGATTAATCTTCCTGCAGTCATGTTCCTCGATCAAGTGCTCCAACAATAGGCATGCCGCCTCATAAGAATCAATGAGAAAGAACGGCGCTTTTTGCGTATGATAGTTTAAACAGACGAGCGGAATCCCGCGGTCTTCTATCTTCGCCACCAGCTTTTTAAGCATCTGCTGATTGGCAATGGTATTGCCCTCTAAGATACAGCCGTCAAACTGCATCTCATCCAGGAGCTGATAAATGGACACTTCCCCCTCGTCATAGGGGGTCATGACATTGCACATCGCATAATTGGTAAATACATACAAGGCATAGCCTCCCAATCGCATCAGCTCGCTATGGACTGCCTTAATGACATTTTTGTGGCGCTCAAAGTTAGCCGCATTGATAATCAGCGCTATTTTCTTATACTCAGCTTCATGCCTATCATTCATTAGATATCCTCTTAATCGAACTTGAATCCTGCCAGCAGTGAACCGAGACTGGTGCCTGTCGTCTCCTCACTGGTGTATGCCGACAAATCCTCCACGGTCTCTGTGTCCACCATCTCTTCTTCCAATGCTTTCATACTCAGGCTGATCTTGTTGTCATTGGTATTTAGTACTTTTGCTTTCACTCTCTGTCCCACTTTGAGGACTTCCGACGGCTTTTTAATTCTGCGCTCACAGATCTGCGAGATGTGTACCAGGCCGCTTAGCCCGTCGCCTAGACTGATAAATGCGCCATAGGGCATCAGCGATTCCACGGTTCCCTCGAGGACGGTGCCCGGCACAATCATCGAAATCTTGTGGTTGCGCTCCGTCTCCGCCTCCTCCCTAGCCACGCTCTTAGCGGAAAGCACCAGCTTGTCATGCTCTGCGTCCACGGTAATGACGCGCACGCGAAGCTCTCTTCCAATCCACTCATCTAAATTTTCCACATAATCAAGCGAAATCAAAGACGCGGGGATAAATCCGCGCATCCCCTCAAGAAAAGCGACAACGCCTCCTTTCACGCTCTCTTTGACGCGAACGGCAACGATCGTCTCCTGCTCTTTTAACTCTTTTAACTTATCCCAAGCCAGCACATCATTGGCCTCTTTTTTAGATAATAGTATATTACCGGCTCCGTCGTCACATTTTATGACCGTTGCCTCCATGATATCACCCACGGCAATATCTCGAACCGGTAAAAAATCCGGATCGTTGCTGATATCCTCCGCTTTGATAATCCCAGGTGCATAATATTTTAAATCGAGCGTCACTTCCTCTTCATCTACCGCGATCACGGTGCCGGAAATGATATCGCCCTCATGAATCCGGCGAAACGACGCCTCCAGCTCTGCCTTGTAATCGTCCATTGTCTCCATCGTGTATTCCTCCGTTCCTTCTTCCATACGATATAGTGCTAATTTCCCATAATCGTTATTTCCTATATTATAACTCTTTTTGTGACAACAAACAATAGTCAATTCGAGCAAATTCCGGCATATCGCGAATACCGCTCAATCTAAAAAGTAGGATTGTTTCGGGAAACAAAAATATAAAATGAAAAAGTCAACTTATAAATGGACATAGGGTTTTTGCAGAATAACGATACGGATTGATCGTATCCTTATTCCACCCAAACCCTATGCTAAAAAACGATGTTTTATTGATTATCCCGTCATTTTTGCGGAAAAGAGATTGTGACTTTAAATAAATCACCGTCCACATCCAGACGAAACGTGCCGTTTTGCGCCTCCGTAAAACTCTTGGCGATGGCGAGGCCAAGCCCTGAACCTTCTGTATTCCGCGACAAATCACCGCGCACAAAGCGCTCCGTCAATTCCTCCGGTTTAACACACAGCTCCTCCGCCGATATATTTTTGATGGAAATTTCCACCTGCCTGCCCGCTTTGACCGTCACATAAACGCGGCTTCCCTCCATGGCATATTTGCCCACATTGGCAAAAAGATTTTCAAAAATACGGTAAGTTTTCGCGCTGTCAAGCGGCGCCGTCACCTTCTCCTTTGGCACGTCAAACCGCAGTTTCAAGTCTGCCGCCGCAAAGCGGTTCTCATGCTCGACACTCACTTGTTTTAAAAGATTGACGACATCCACATCCACCAGCTTTAAAGATATGCTGTTGCTTGCCGCCTTGCTCACTTCAAATAAATCTTCGATCAGCACTTTTAAACGAAATGATTTCCTCTCGAGGATTTCGATGTAAGACCTGCGCTCCTCCTCCGTTAAATTATCCTTTTTCAACAGCTCTACATAGGTCGTGATCGCCGTAAGCGGCGTCTTTAAGTCATGGGACACATTGGTAATCAGCTCTGTCTTCATGCGCTCGCTCTTGATCTCTTTTTCGACCGCGTTTTTCAGACCGTCCTGCAAGACAAACAGCTCCTTTTTGATCGGCTCAAAGCTGCCCAGGTCTTCCGCGAATGGAACGTCAAAGTTGCCGCCCTCAATCTGTCTCATCCCATCTAAGAGTAGATTATATTCTGTCCGTATCTTCTGATAATATTTTTCTAATAAGAAAAACAGGACAACCGAATAGATAATGACGAAAAAAACGCCATAAACCCAACAGCAGGCAATCAAAGCAAGAATCGGAAAATTGAGAAGCACCACTTTTAATATGGTCTTTGTCCCGTTTTCCCCAAAATCCATACGCTCGATCTCCATTCTCAAGGAGGACCATTTTAACCTGCATTTGTGCCAGACTTTTTTTAATAACAGCACCCCTCTGCCAATCAGGCTGTACTCCTTTAGATATTCCAAGATGCCAAGTGAAAATACCGGCCGCAGCATACGGATGCAAAAATACCACATGGAAAACAGCAACAGCAAAAGCGCTGCTCCCAAACAGTAGTTTATCCGTTCCGTGTATGTTCCATGCCCAAACATGTGTATCACATCCGCAATCGTGACATAATGTTCCCACGCTCTTATCATATCTATAAATAGATCATAGGCAAATATAACCGTCATGACGCCGATGGCGGAGATTTCAAAAAGGGGAATAATTCCCGGACATTTCATCGGAACGTTTGATTTCCATACACTCCTGCTCGTCATAAAGCACATAAACAGCAGCAAAACGGCCAACGCCCCAAAGTAAACACCTCCTGCCCCGCTTTCCCTGTAGGCGTTATAGACAGCGGAATAGGACGGCCGGTGCATGATGCCAAATTTCGCCTCTGACTCCGGACTATTTGGAATGGCGACAACCACCTGCAGATTCTTGGGCGGCATAATCAGATCGTTCTGTATTATTTCATCTGATGTCAGACTATATTCATCCGCGCCAAAAATGCGCTGCTTCTCCCGGTCAATTTTGCCAAACATGCGCACCATATCTTTTGCATCAAGAGCGTCATTGTAAAGTGGAGCGATAGCAAATCTGCCGTTTTCGTCAAAATCGAGCAAGAAGTATGCTACATAAAGCTGTTGAAATTCTTCTGCCGTCTGCTCTGGCAGCTCTTCACCCTTTAAGATCTCCTCAATCGCCTGGAGACTGTTCGAGCTTTCTCCCACACGTTCCATATACGCATAATATTCAATCTTATCCCGCAATTCTTCAAAATTAATACTCCACTCAACTAATTTATTGTTTATGAAATCCCGATAATTTACTTCCCTCCGTGCGACTTCCTCGACACTCCACTCTTGATCTGACTGCCGCTCCCATTCTTCCATCCATGCATAGTCTGTAAAAACATCAATCACACTCTCCCCGTTTACAGAATTCAGAATTTCATAGTAAAGCACATAACAGCCTGCATACAAATCACTAAAGGTGCTGTACATGGTTTCCTCATCGTATTCCTCACTTCCCGATAATATCTCCTGCGCACTGTGATTGACGCCCGGCAAAAGCAGCAGCGTCCCCACTGTCACCGCCAAGATACCGACGATCGTAAAAATTCTTCTAACTACTCTGTTTTTCAATTTTGTATCCAACACCCCACACCACCTTCAAATATTCTGGTTCTCTCGGGTTGATCTCGATTTTATCGCGAATATTCCGCACATGTACCATGATCGTATCCGTGTTGATCGGTTTTTCATTCCAGACCCTCTCATAGATTTCATCAGTGGAATATACTCTCCCCGGAGTTTTGATTAACAATGCCAAGATTTTAAATTCAATCGGTGTCATTTTCACCGGATTGCCGTCCACAAAGACCTCTACCGTGTCCTCATTCAACTCCAGCCCGCCGACGCAATAAATGCGTTCTCCTTTGTTCTCCTGCTGTTTTCTGCTGGAAAAACGGGTGTAGCGGCGCAACTGAGAGTTAATGCGGGCCATCAGTTCCAACGGCGTAAAAGGCTTCGTCACATAATCGTCGGCTCCGATATTTAACCCCATCACCTTATCGGTCTCCTCCGACTTTGCAGACAGCATAATCACCGGAAATTCATATTTTTCCCGCAGTCTCATCGTCATATTGATGCCGTTCATCCTTGGCATCATGATATCAATGATCGCCAGATGTATCTCGTGCTCTTCCAACACTTTAAGGCCCTCGATGCCGTCGGCCGCTTTGTAGACCATATAATCCTGGTTTCTGAGTAAGATCTCGATGCCATCGCGTATCTCTTTATCATCCTCCACAATCAAAATACTATACTGTTCCATGCTATGTTCTGCTCCCTTTTCTGCTTTTTGTAACGATTTCGTTACCCGTCTTTTATCATACCATATCTGCCCCCTTATCTGAAATATTTTGCAGTAATATCTGATACGAATCTCAACCGCAAGATCGTTTCACAGATTTTGCGGCGCTGCAAAACCCTAAACCAAGCATTGCACAATCTTACATACTGCGTCGTCTGCGCTGCATGATGGGAAATCGCACAGACGTCTTAATTGCCATGTAGGTATGCTAACAGCGTAATCTAAACAGAGACAGCAGAAATTTCTAAAGTTTTTCATAAGAAAAACATTTGATCAATCGAGTAGGGGAGATTTCTTCCCTACTCGCTGCGCGGGGTGCGTGCTGCAACAGCAGCTATTTTCACTTCGCACCCCTGTGCATAAAAACGGGACAGGTAAGCATTTACCTGTCCCGCATATTACATCAACTACATATAAATCGCACTTTACGACCTCAATGTCGCCAAGCACTTTATTTGTACAGCTCCACGAGCTTAAGCAGATGCTCGTAACGCTCTTTTGCCGCATCCTCGGACTCTTTGAAGAGCTTCTCCGCTCTCTCCGGGAATGCTCTTGTCAGACGGCTGTAACGCGTCTCGTTGTTTAAGAAATCCTGATAGGTTCCGTCACCCGGTTTGGAGGTCAGCGTAAACGGATTCTTACCCTCGGCCTTTAATGCCGGATTGAATGAGAACAGATTCCAGTAGCCGGCTGCGACTGCTTTCTTCATCTCATCCTGGCAATGGTTCATACCGCCCTTGACACCGTGCAGCTCACACGGAGCATATCCGATAATCAGGGAAGGGCCGTTGTAAGCCTCTGCCTCAGCCAGAATCTTAACGGCATGTGCCATATTGGCGCCAAGCGCGATCTGTGCCACATAGACATAACCATAACTCATCGCGATCTCCGCAAGGCTCTTCTTGCCGATATCCTTACCTGCCGCAGCAAACTGGCAAACCTCACCGATATTGGAAGCCTTGGAAGCCTGACCGCCGGTATTGGAATACATCTCAGTATCGAATACCATCACGTTTACGTTCTCGCCGGAAGCCAGCACATGGTCTAATCCGCCGAAACCGATATCGTAAGCCCATCCGTCACCACCGAAAATCCAAACGGACTTCTTAACCAGATAATCTTTCTTGTCGAGCGCTGCCTGCGCATCCGGGCATCCGGCTGCCGCAGCCTTCTCAAGCTCTGCCACCAATGCATCGGTAGCTGCCGCATTTTCTTTCGTGTTGTTCTTGGTCTCCTCAAACTTAGCGAAAGCAGCCTTAAGCTCTGCGCTTGCCTTGTCGGAGCCTGCACATTTTGCGGCGCTCTCAATCGCCTGCTCGCGGAGTACTTTCTGTCCAATCTCCATACCAAGACCGTGCTGTGCGTTATCCTCAAACAAGGAGTTTGCCCATGCCGGACCTTTCTTAGAGTCTTTATTTACCGTGTACGGTGAAGTAGCAGCAGGGCCGCCCCAGATGGAAGAACATCCGGTCGCGTTGCTGATATACATATGCTCACCGAAAAGCTGTGTGATCAAACGTGCGTAAGAAGTCTCTGCACAACCTGCACAGGAGCCTGAGAACTCAAGCAGCGGCTGGTTGAACTGGGAACCTTTTACGGTATTGTCCGCCGGCATACCAGGTTTCTTGCCGACATTTGCTACCAGGTAATCGAATACCGGCTGCTCTGCGGCCTGTGACTCCTGCGGAACCATAGCGATCGCGCCCACCGGACAAACGGTGATACACTCGCCGCATCCCATACAGTCTAACGGAGATACGCTCATCGTATATTTGTACTCGCCCGCCTTTGGCTTGGTGTCCGCTAACTTAATCTGGGATGGAGCCGCTTTCACCTCATCCTCGCTCAGCATGAACGGACGGATCGTCGCATGAGAACATACGAACGCACACTGGTTACACTGAATACACTTCTCTGCATCCCAGGTAGGAACGGTGACAGCGGTACCGCGTTTCTCGTATGCGGAAGCGCCGTGCTCGAACTGTCCGTCCGGGTTGCCTGCAAACGCGGATACCGGGAGGGAATCGCCGTCCATCAGGGAGATCGGATTCATCAGTTCTTTTACCATCTTTACAGTCTCAGGACGTCCAGACAGCTCAGCCGGAGCCGGATCTGCCGCAGGATTCGACCAGGAAGCCGGAATCTCTACTTTATGCACTGCGTCCACACCGGCATCGATCGCGTTGTAGTTCATCTGAACAACATCGTCACCTTTCTTGCCGTAGGACTTCTTAGCAGCCTGCTTCATAAAGTCAATCGCCTCTTCGATCGGCATAACGTTTGCCAGCTTGAAGAATGCGGACTGTAAAATTGTGTTGGTACGTTTGCCCATACCAATCTCGATCGCTTTGTCGATCGCGTTGATCGTGTAAAGCTGAATGTTGTTGTCTGCAATATATTTCTTTGCCTCAGCGTTCAGATGATGCTCTAACTCCTCGTCTGTCCACTGGCAGTTGATCATGAATACTCCGCCCGGCTTTACATCCTGCACCATCTTAAATCCCTTGGTAACGTAGGACGGGTTGTGGCATGCCACGAAGTCTGCCTGGTTGATATAATAGGGGCTCTTGATCGGCTTGTCGCCAAATCTCAGATGAGAAACGGTAACACCGCCGGTCTTCTTGGAGTCATACTGGAAGTATGCCTGGATATATTTGTCGGTGTGGTCGCCGATAATCTTGGTTGAGTTCTTGTTCGCACCAACCGTACCGTCGCCGCCGAGACCCCAGAACTTGCACTCTACTGTGCCCTCTGCCGATGTGATCGGAGCCGGTTTTACTTCCGGTAAACTCAGGTTGGTAACATCATCCACAATACCGATCGTAAATCTGCGCTTCGGAGCGTCGTTCTCGAGCTCTTTGTATACTGCAAACAAACTCGAAGGCGGTGTATCTTTGGAGCCCAGACCGTAACGTCCGCCGGTTAAGACAATAGCGTCAAGACCTGCCTCGCGCAGTGTGGTTGCAACGTCTAAGTACAGCGGATCAGCGAGTGCGCCCGGCTCTTTGGTTCTGTCTAACACAGCAACTTTCTTTACTGTCTTCGGAAGAACTTTAAGGAATGACTCGGATACCCACGGACGGTACAGACGCACCTTAATGAGTCCGACTTTCTCACCCTTTGCGGTCAGGTAGTCGATTACTTCCTCTGCCACGTCGTTGACGGAACCCATCGCAACGATCACGCGCTCTGCGTCCTCGGCGCCGTAGTAGTTAAATAAGTCATAGTTTGTGCCTAACTTCTCGTTGACTTTCTTCATATATTTCTCAACGATCGCCGGCAGTGCATCGTAAGCGGTGTTACATGCCTCACGGTGCTGGAAGAAAACATCTCCGTTCTCATGAGAACCGCGCATAGCCGGATGCTCGGGATTTAACGCATGCTCACGGAAAGCCTTTACAGCGTCCATGTTGCACATCTCTTTTAAATCAGCAAAATCCCACTTCTCGATCTTCTGGATCTCGTGAGAAGTGCGGAATCCGTCGAAGAAATTGATGAACGGAACCTTGCCTTCGATTGTTGCAAGGTGTGCTACCGGACTTAAATCCATAACTTCCTGCGGATTTGTCTCGCATAACATCGCGAAACCGGTCTGACGGCAGGCATATACATCACTGTGATCACCGAAAATATTTAAAGACTGAGTCGCTACTGTACGCGCAGATACATCAAACACACACGGAAGCATCTCACCTGCAATCTTGTACATATTGGGGATCATCAACAAAAGACCCTGGGAAGCAGTAAAAGTGGTGGTTAAAGCGCCTGCTGCAAGAGAACCGTGTACGGCGCCCGCTGCTCCTGCCTCGGACTCCATCTCTACGACTTTCACCTGGTTACCAAAAATGTTCTCCTGTCCTGCTGCCGACCACTGATCTACAGAGTCTGCCATCGGGCTGGATGGTGTAATTGGGTAAATAGCTGCCACATCCGTAAACGCATATGCAACGTGTGCCGCAGCGGTGTTACCATCCATTGACTGTTTTGCTCTGGACATTATAATTCCTCCTTAAAAAATTGATTTAAAATTAAGCTTTACGCTCATTTTAGCATTTTATTTGTCGATTGTAAAGGTTTCCTGCTGTATGAAAACAAGAACATTTGCCGCATTATGTAACATGATGTCCCGGCCCATCTGTGAGGTTTAAATGCCTCAAACAAATCTGCACCGGCTTGCCCACCTTTCTAAGAATATGATGGAGGTGGACAAATTATTATAGGTTATTAGCTAGTAAGCTTTATAACATACAAATGAATAAATATGCAAATAGCTCCTATCAAAAGTTATATCGTTTTTCTTATCAGTATATCGAAGCGGCGTCCAGCCGGCATCCTAACTGCA
>CAJTYI010000055.1 GCA_910584215.1 uncultured Roseburia sp.
CCCAAAGAAGCACGCTTAGAACCTCTGGCATTTGCTCAATTCAGAAAAACGCAGTGACTGTACCGCCAACTCACGATGAATTGCCGCATTTACCTTGTGAAAAAGAAAAACTTTTTAGAAGTTTACGATAGAATAAATATGCAACACATAGCAATACTTTATTCAGTCAAAACAATGGCTAATAACCTATAGATTTCTAACAAAACATAAAAAATAGATTAACCTCTTTGAAAACTTATAAGCGGTTAATCTATACCATTTTTAAATCATTATCAAATTATTCTTAATAGCAAACACTGCTGCCTGCGTTCGGTCCATGACTTCTATCTTTTTGAAAATACTGGACACATGATTTTTTACCGTGCGCTCACTGATTGTCAATTTTTGTGCGATTTCTTTGTTGTACATTCCATGCGCCAATAACTTTAAAACTTCCAGTTCTCTTTTCGTGAGACTCTCAATCATTACCGTATCGGTATTGCGCTCTACAATCTTGGCATTCAGCAGCGGAATCAAATTAGGCTGAATATAATCCTCTCCGTTGACAATGCAGTGAATCGCTTTCTTCAATTCCTGAAAATCCGCATCTTTCAACAAATAGCCGTGGACACCGATATCAATAACTTTTAAAAGATACTCCACCTCATTGTGTACCGTCAACACTAAGATATGTATCTCTCGGTTGTCTTCCTTAAGCTTTTTTAATACTTCAAGACCGTTCATGCGAGGCATATTAATATCTAAAAGTAAAATATCTGGTACAATTTTATCGAGCTTCTCCAAGCACTCCACACCGTCACTGGCTTCCGCGACGACACGAAATTCTTTCTCCAATTCTAAGAGCTGTTTCAATCCCTGACGAATCATTGAGTGATCGTCCGCTATCATGATGTCAATTGCCATTCTTTTTTTCCTTTCCTGGCGCAACCCAAACCTTAACCTTCGTTCCCTGTCCCAATTCCGAATCTATGACAATCCTACCCGACAACAAATATACCCTCTCTCTCATCGTGGCAATTCCGAACCCGGTAAAATCATCTCTGCTTGCCGTGTTTAGCTTCTCAGTGCGAAATCCGATACCGTCATCTGCGATCTCGATCTCAACCTCATCTTCTCCATAATGTAAAGTCACATCAATCGTTGAGGCACCAGAATGACGCAATGCATTACCACAAGCCTCCTGTATAATTCTTATAATCGTGATGCCCACAATCGGCTTGATTGCATAGGGCTCCCCTTTCACATGAAAATGTATTTTTTTTGGCAGATCTACTTCCAACTTATCCAAAATGCGCTCAATTGTCACATCCAACCCAATGTCATCAAATGTCATCGGACGCAGGTCAAAAATCATTTTTCTTGTATCACTGATAACCTCTCGCAAAAAACGAATCATAGACAGAAGCTCCAACTTGCAGCGCACGGGGTCCATGTCGACCAACTTGCCGCACAGCTCCGCCTTGTGAACAAGACTGGTCAAATTCTGAACCGTATCATCATGCAGCTCTCTGGAAATGCGATATCTTTCATTTTCCTGCGTCTCCAACAGGTACATGCGATATACTTCATCATCCATCGGATCTTTGTCCGCCTTGGAGCTCTCCCCTTTCGGTATCTTGGAAGCTTCTTTCTCTAATTTTATTACACTCTCCAACTCGTCCATCTTCTGGTTTAATTCTTCCAGAGCCTTTTGATGCGTTTCAATTTGCGAAAGTGTCTTTTTCTGGTGCGCAGACAGTCGTTCTAATTCTCTCTTATCTTCCGGATTGATCTCCCTTGGCACAAAGGATTCAAAACTCTCGTCAGATTTCGCTCGAAGAACCTTCTGCAAGGCAATATTTTCTTTTACTTCCAAGTCCAGATCGTTTAGCACACTCTCAATTTTTTTCTTCTCTGCCAAATATTCTTTTCTTAAATTGATTAAAAAATTAGTTGCCATAAAAATCCTTATTGCGCTTTGCTGTCAAATACATGTTATCTTCATTTTATAATAAATTACGACAATTGAAAAGTTCTATTTTTCAATAATAGAAAAAACTTGTAAAAGTTTTGTCCAGGACTTTGCTCTTACGATCATGTGCCTTAAAGCGTAAAATCCAAAACTTTTTCATTTTAGATTTGTATAACAGGTTAAAACAGGCTATAATATATAATAGAAAGACAATCTCACGGTACAAAATCTATCATCTCGACACAAGAGAAGTACCGGGAATCAATGCCATATTAATTTTAACAGAGGGAAGGGTTCTGCTTATGAAAAAATGTATCAAACGCGCATTGTTCCTCACTGCATGTGCTGCAGGGACCATTCATATAGTCAATCGTTTTATCGATAACACTGCCAATATGAAGGATATCTTAAAGACCAACGACGGGGAATATTATGACTGGAAAAACGGACAAATCTATTATCACAAACGTGGAACAGGTTCTCCTGTGCTCTTGATTCACGATCTGTCTCCAATCGCTTCCTCGTATGAATGGTGCCGCTTTGCAAAAAAACTTGAAAAACAGCACACGGTATACACCATAGACCTGCTCGGCTGTGGACGTTCCAGGAAACCTTATCTTACTTACACAAACTACTTATATGTTCAGCTGATCACCGATTTCATCAAGGACGTGATTCAGGAAAGCCCGGTTGTTCTCACCACCAATCATTCCATTTCGTTTGTAGTTTTAGCGGCAAATATGCATCGTCATCTCATCAAAAAAATAATTGCCATCAATCCACCGGCTATACAGACCAGCCCCAAAAAATCTCTTCATCTTGACGCCTTTAAGAAATATATTTTAAAGTCGCCTATTTTGGGAACCTTTGTCTATAACATGGCAACGATTGAGACAAAAGTGCAAAAAATACTGCGGACTCAATATTTTTACAATTCGCAGCTCGTCTCCACGAAAATGCTCGACGCTTACTATGAATCTGCACATTTGGAAAAGAGCCACGGCAAATATTTATTGGTAAGCTTGTCCGTGGGTTATATTGATAACTTTATCGGACACGCCGTAAGTAAACTGGAAACTCCTCTTGCCATTATTGCAAGCAGCCAGATGAAAGAAGGCATTACAGCTGTAGACAGTTATCGCAGATTAAACAAAAATCTGGAAACAAGTTATCTTTCCAACACCGGGTTGATACCGCAATTGGAAATGCCGGAACGTTTGTTTCATATCGTAAATTCCTTCTTAGATACTCAACAAGCTAGTACAACGAATCATTAATTTCTGATACATTGGCGCAGAACGATTCTTTCCTATGCAAGACGGAAGAATGAGGCGCAGCGGTGGCTGCGTCGATTGACGACAACGAAGCAAATGAGGCGTAGCGATGGCTGCGTCGATTGACGACAACGAAGCAAATGAGGCGTAGCGATGGCTGCGTCGACTGACGACAACGAAACAAATGAGGCGTAGCGATGGCTGCGTCGATTAACGACAACGAAGCAGATAAAAAATCAGACAAGCCAAAGTGTCAGTTAATTTATATTCGTTGTACTGGATAGACAATTGAATCGAGTAGGGGAGATTTCTTCCCTACTCGCTGCGCGGGGTGCGTGCTGCAACAGCAGCTATTTTCACTTCGCACCCCTGAGCATAAAAGAAGCCATCAAAGGGGTTCCTTTGATGGCGTTCCTGCTTTGCGCGGATATGTCTTCGGTGTTTTCTTTTTTTTGTGAATGACAATGAAAGAACGCTTTTGTTCTCCCAGATCGAATTTGTAAACATCCGCAATCTCTCCGCCCAAAATTTCTATCGCTTTCTTTGCCTGTTTCACTTCATCTTCAACCGCAGCAGATTTGTAAGATATAAAAAATCCTCCTACTTTTACAAAAGGCATACAATACTCACTTAATGTGGATAGATTTGCCACGGCACGGGACACTACAATGTCAAAATTTTCACGATATATTTTATTTCTCGACAATTCCTCCGCTCTCGCGTGAAGCGCTTCCACTCCCCCTAACGATAAGGTTTCGATCACACGGTTTAAAAATTGGACCCTTTTATTGAGAGAATCCACCAAAGTCACTTGAATATCTGGAAAAGCAATCTTTATCGGAATACCGGGAAAACCAGCTCCTGTTCCCAAGTCCAGAAGTGTCCGATGTTCTTTTGCCGCCTTATCTAAATCATATACCCGGTGCAGAGATAAACTGTCCAAAAAATGCTTTTCGACTACATCATCAAATTCCGTAATGGCGGTGAGATTCATCACCTTGTTTGTCTCAACCAAAAGTTCATAAAAATTCAAAAATTTCTGAAAATGTGTATCTGTTAAATTGATCTTCAATTGGTTCAATTCGCGTTCAAAAATTTTTGTATCATATACAAGCATAATTTTCCTACTTTCATGAGTAATAGGTAATCCACTACTTTACCATATCATTTACATTCCTTTATTCTCATCATACCCTGCCGCACTCCATATAAACCAACAAAACAGAGATATCAGCCGGTGAGACGCCGGAGATACGGGAAGCCTGTCCGATTGAGTGGGGCCGATAGAGCTTTAATTTTTGCCGTGCCTCAATGCGCAGACTCGGTACCGCATCATAGTCGAAATCTTTGGCAAGCTTTTTACTTTCTAACTTTTTAAATTGTTCTACCTGCTTGATCTGTCTGGAAATATAACCGTCGTATTTGATGTGAATATTGACCTGCTCCGCCACGTCAATGGGAAGCTGCGGCCGCTGTGTATCGACAGGGGCCAATTTGTCATAATCCAACTCCGGCCGTCGTATTAATTCCGTCAAGGTTGAACCAGAACTTAAGGGAATACTTCCATATTGTTGCAAAAGCTCCTGCACTCTTTGATTGGCGCCGATTTTTACCTTAGAAACACGCGCGACTTCTTCTCTGATCAATTCCTCCTTTTTACAGACATACGCATAACGCTCCTTTGAAATCAATCCGATCTCATAGCCTTTCTTTGTCAGACGCAGATCTGCATTGTCCTGACGCAACAAGAGTCGATATTCCGCGCGTGAAGTCATCATGCGGTAAGGCTCATGACTTTCTTTTGTTACCAGATCATCAATCAAAACTCCAATATAAGCTTCCGAGCGGTCAAGCAGCAAAGGTTCCCTGCCTAAAATGGACATCGCCGCATTGATACCGGCAACAAGTCCCTGCGCAGCCGCCTCCTCATATCCGCTGCTGCCATTGAACTGGCCTCCAGAAAAGAGACCTTTTATCTTTTTAAATTCCAATGTTGCATAGAGCTGATTGGCGTTAATGCAGTCATATTCGATTGCATAGGCATTTCTGACAATTTTAGCATTCTCCAACCCTGGCAGGGTGCGATACATCTGAAACTGCACATCTTCCGGCAGTGAAGAACTCATGCCGCCCACATACATTTCGTTGGTATTGATTCCCTCCGGCTCAATAAAAATCTGATGCCTGTCCTTATCGGCAAACTTCACCACTTTATCCTCGATGGAAGGACAATAGCGCGGCCCCGTTCCCTCTATAATTCCCGCATAAATCGGGGAACGATCTAAATTATTGCGGATAATCTCGTGTGTTGTCGAATTTGTGTATGTCAGCCAACAGGAAACTTGATCAATCTGCACTGTATCAGGATCGGTGGTAAAAGAAAACGGTACTACCCGCTCGTCACCTTTCTGTTCCTCCATTTTACTAAAATCAATAGAATTTTTGTCTATTCTAGCAGGAGTTCCAGTCTTGAAGCGGAACATTTCTACATTATGTTTTTCCAGGGAAGCCGTCAAAGAGTTCGCGGCCTGTAACCCGTTTGGACCGGTATGCGTAATCATCTCACCGGTCAGACAGCGCGCCCGCAGATACGTTCCCGTACAGAGTATCACAGCTTTACAACTATAATAGCCGCCGGAAACGGTGCGCACACCCACAATTCTCTGTAACTTCTCCTCAGTTGACGCGGTTTCCTGCATAGAACCTTCCGCTCTCCCACTCTCCTTCTTTCTCATTGTTTCCTGATTCGTCCCTGAAGCGCAATCGTCACCAATCGGTGCTATATCCACATCCGTCCTTAGAACGATATCTGCTCCATTCAGGTTTAAATCCACATTCGTTCTTGGAGCGATATCTACTCCATTCAAGTTTAAATCCGCATCAGTGACAATCTCTGCCACCTCAGCCTGTCGTATCGTGAGATGTTCTGTCTCCTGTAAAGTCTTCCGCATCTCCATACTATAGTTGGCCTTGTCTGCCTGGGCGCGCAGAGAATGAACCGCGGGACCTTTTGATTTATTCAGCATTTTCGACTGAATAAATGTCTTATCAATATTAATTCCCATCTGGCCGCCCAATGCGTCGATCTCTCTCACAAGATGACCCTTTGAGCTGCCTCCGATATTCGGATTACAGGGCATCATGGCAATGCTGTCGACACTGACCGTAAAGATAATTGTCTCTAAACCAAGCCTTGCACAAGCCAAGGCAGCTTCACAGCCGGCATGTCCGGCACCTACAACAACCACGTCATATTTTTCTGTTATATATGGTACTTTTTTTCCGCTCGTATTACAATTATTGGGCATTCTTTTCTCCATCTTAAATCATGATATAACATATTATCTTTACTTATTCTCTCTTGTAAATTATATCATCTCATCCGCCTTTTTGCCATAGAAACATAAACCTGATCGAATTTTATATAACCGTTCAGCCTTGGGTTTCCCTGTTGCGTTTTACTACAGCTTATTTCCCCATACAAAACTTGGAGAAAATTTCATTCACAAGGTCCTCGCCGATTTCCTCGCCGATGATCTTTCCAAGTTCCTCATATGCGTGCATCAGGTCGATCGAATAAAAATCTTCCTCCATACCATCTTCAATGCTCTTCCTCACCAGCCTTAACGCCGCAAGCGTTTCCTGCAATGCATATTTGTGGCGGGAATTGGTGATAAACAATTCATCATTATAGGCGACATCACCGGCAAAAAACATTTCTCCGATTGCCTGCTCCAAATCGGAAATCCCCGTCTTATCAAGCGCAGAAACAGAGATCGTTTTTTTATCCAAATGCTTTTTCAATTCTTTTTTCGTCGTCACCGCCTTTAAATCCGATTTATTGAGAAGAATGATCACCTGCTGCTCCTCTATGAGTTCCATAATCTCATAATCGTTTTGATCAAGCGGCAGAGAACCATCCACAACATAAATGACCAGATCGGCATTGCGCAGAGAATCTTTTGCCCGGTCCACTCCGATCTTCTCTACAACATCACTGGTCTCGCGGATTCCGGCAGTATCCACAATATTTAACAGGATACCGTTGAGATTAATCTGTTCTTCCAAAACATCCCGCGTAGTTCCGGCAATATCTGTCACAATTGCCCGCTCTTGGCCCAGTAACGTGTTTAAAATAGAGGACTTTCCGACATTCGGTTTGCCGACAATCACAGTGGAAATACCCTCCTTGAACATTCTCCCATTTTCACTGCTCTTCCACAATCTTTCCACATGATCAATATTGTTATCCACAATCTTTGCTAATTTATCCCCATATCCGTCCAGACTGATATGCTCCGGGTCATCCAACGCCGATTCGATAAAAGCAATCTCATGCAAGATTTCCGCGCGCATGTTTCTGATCTCGTTTGACAACTGCCCTGACAACTGAAGCAGCGAACTTTTCCGCGCATATTCATTTTGAGAAGAAATCAGATCAATCACAGATTCCGCCTGTGACAAATCAATGCGCCCATTTAAAAAAGCCCGCTTTGTGTACTCTCCCGGTTCCGCCGGGCGCGCACCATATTTTATCAGCGTATCTAAGACTCTTTTTACCACATAAACGCCGCCGTGACAGTCAATCTCTACCGTATCTTCTCTGGTATAACTTCTTGGAGCCCGCATCAAAAGTACTACAACCTCATCTATTTTCTCTTCCCCATCGAAAATATGTCCGTAATGTATGGTGTGCGTCTCCATCTCACAGAGACTTCTCTTCTCTTTTGTGCGAAATACCTTGTCCGTTATCGCAACGGCATCACTCCCACTGACCCTGACAATCCCAATCCCGGAATTGGTCATTCCCGTGGCAATCGCCGCAATCGTATCTGCATACATATTTTACATTTCTTCCTCTCTATCTGAAAACTATTTTTGGCCTGCTCATTTGCTCATGTTCGCTCACCAAAAAATACTTGTCAATACGATAAAAATCGTGCCGTACAAAATGGATATACCAGATTTATACTGCACGATTTTTATGCTGCCCCAGGCTTATGATTCCTCTGTACTGTCTTCCTGTACAGGTGTTTCTTTATGTTCACTGTAGTCTCTGTAATCACTGTGATTGCGATAATCGCGCTTCTCACGGTTTCCGCGGTAATCACGGCGATCACGATTGTTATTGTAATAACCGCCCCTGCTGTCTTTTTTTAAGGTAACTACCACATGGCGATACGGCTCTTCTCCCTCGCTGTGCGTCGTCACAAACTTGTCGTTTTGTAGCGCGGAATGAATCACTCTTCGCTCAAAAGGATTCATCGGCTCCAAATCAACGGAATGTCTGGTTCTTCTCACCTTAAAGGCAATATTTCTCGCCAGATTTTCAAGCGTCTCTCTTCTTCTCTTCCTGTAGTCCTCGGTGTCGATCTTAACTTTTACATAGTTGTCTACATTTTTGTTTACCACAAGATTGGTTAAATACTGCAAGGAATCCAGCGTCTGACCTCTTTTACCGATGAGCACTCCCATCTCATCGCCCTTTAACTCCACGTTAATAATATTGGAATCCTCTTCCTTTTCAACGTTAATTTCAACGTTCAACTGCATTGCGTGAAAGACCTGCTGTAAAAACTCACTGACATTATCTAAAATATCATTTTTCTTGCGGACTTTGATCACTGCATCTTTTCGTCCCAGACCCAAAAAACCTGCATTTCCTTTTTCGATTACTTCATATTCCAACTTATCGCTCGTCGTTCCAAGTTTCACAAGCGCTTCCGTAATTGCATCTTCTACTGTCTTTGCGGATATTTCGATATATTCCATAACTTCTCCAAATCCTTTCCGGCTCTCGCCTACTTTCTGCTGTTTCTCTCATTAAACTCTTTCACCATATTCGCCTTTGAAGCCATACTTCCAGACTTGGCATTGGACTTCATAGCGTTCGCCTTTTGCAACTCAGCCTCTTTTTCTTTTGTGTTCGCCGGTTCCGCAATCTGCTTTGTCTTTATCCTGGCCGCATTTGAAATCTGGTTCTCATTGATCCCCATCTTCGCGCGCTTTTTCTTTGCCTTCTCCTGGTTCTTCTTGATAATGTCCTCAAGATTCACTTTCTCAAAATGCTTGTTCAAAATCACCTGCTGTACCGCTCGTACCACGGCGCTGGCAATCCAGTAAATACCAAGACCAACCGGCACGGTAAAACAAAGCACAAATGAAGTGATCGGCATAATCTTATTCATCATCTGCATCTGTTTTGCCATCTGATCGGAAGAACCGTCACCGCCTGCACTCATTGCAGGCATCATCTTTAAATTTAACACCTGTGTCAAATAAGAGATCACCGGGATAGCCAAAGCCGCAATCACCAACAGGAAAGCACGATCTGCAAAATTAGTCTTAATCATATCCCACGGCGTATCCGAAATATTATAGCATAAAAATGTCGTCGCCTTCGATACCTGTTCATGTACATCTTGTATCACACCCGTCAAAGAGGGAAATGTCTCTTTCAGTGTCTCCCAGCCGTTGGAATTAAGCTTGTACACAATATCAATGATGGAATTGGAGAGAGCCGTCGTATCCGTAGCTGTGAAGTCGGGACTCGGCGAAACATAAATTTTCAAGTTCGTCATAATCTCCGTCATCTTATCCTGATACCCCGGAATCGACATAATTCCGCTCACCAGGCTGCTAAAACTGTCTCTTACAGAACCGACATACGCAGGTATATTTAAAAAGACGCGATACAAGGCCAGCAGCAACGGCATCTGTATCAACATAGTACCACAGCCGCCCATCATGGAAACGCCGTATTTCTGATAGAGAGCCTGCGTTTCCTCCTGCATCGCCATCATAGATGCCTGATCTTTTTTGTCTTTATACTTTTTCTGAATCACAGCCAGCTCCGGCTGCATTTTTTGTTGTAACTTTGAAAACTTCTGCTGCTTATAAGTGAGGGGAAACAGCAGCATATAAATAATAATCGTAAATATAATGATTGATAAACCGATATTACCCAGGCCAATCTTTGCCATCAGATAATAGATGCCGTTCATCAACCATCCAAGCAATTTCGCAATCGGCCCGAGTATGGCGCCGTCATATGCGGTTAATAACATAGCTGACACTTACAATACCTCCACTATGGAACCGGATCATATCCACCTTTTGAAAAAGGATTACATCTTAAAATTCTCCACAAAGCCAAAGTTCCGCCCTTCACCGCTCCATATTTTTCCACAGCCTGCAATCCATAAGAAGAACAGGTAGGACAATAGGGACACTTCGTTCTCTTGAGCGGAGAGAGATACTTTCTATAGAATTTAATTAGAAAAATAAACAGTCTTTTCAAAATATTCCATCTTCTTTTCATTGTTTGATAATCTTGTGAATACTTCCAAGATGCAACAGCGCACTCTCCACTTCACGATAAGAGATGTCCCGCGCTGTCGATCTTGCTATGACTACAATGTCTAAACCACTATTAAACATGTCCTCGTGTAGCCGATAACTTTCCCGCACCAAACGGGTAAGATGATGTCTTATAACACTATTTCCAACTTTTTTACTGACTGATATGCCAATACGATTACGCTCTGTTTGATTATCCAAAATGTACATCACAAAGTACTTATTTGCATAAGACTTGCCCTTGCGATATACATTCTGAAAATCTCTGTTTTTCTTTAATGACTCTGAAAAATTCATCATAATTAGAAGAAAAGACCACATAAGATGTGGCCTAAGCTGACAATTTCTTTCTTCCTTTTAATCTTCTTGCAGCCAATACTTTTCTTCCGCCTGCAGTGCTCATTCTGCTCCGAAAGCCGTGAACTTTCGCTCTGTGTCTCTTTTTTGGTTGGAATGTCATCTTCATATTCTATCCACCTCCTCTACGTTAAAAAACATCATTTTCAATTATAACAAAAAAAGGAATGAAGTCAAGCCCTAAATCTGTGTTTCTCAAAATTTTATATTTCATTTTTTCAATTCACACCATTGTGGAAAAAATATAGGATGTATATATATAAGGAAGAAACTATTTTTACTCATTATTGTCTCCATACTTTTCCACAAACCATCATTTTTGCTGTTGAAAATACTGCTGGTAAAATCCGGCTATTTTTTGGCATAGTAAAAAAGTTATCCACTTTCGGTGTATAACTTGTGGATAATTATTTTTTCATTGATTAAACATGTAAAATGTTGTAATATAGATAGTGTAGCCTTTTTGCCACTTAGCATTTTTATAATATATTTATCTAAGGATTTGGAGTATCTGGTATGGATTTCATTTTGGAAAAATGGGAAGAAATTATCCTGACATTAAAAGAAGAACATGAACTTCTTGATGTTTCGTTTAATTCATGGATTCGACCTCTCGAGGTCTACGGCGTAGAAGAACAAGACATTTATATCCTACTGCCCCCTCAGCATTCCGATGCCATGACACTCAATTATATTACCAAAAAATATTATCTTCCCTTAAAAGTGGCAGTGGCCGAAGTGACAGGCAAAGAATATGAGATACATTTTATATCTCCCGAAGATACCAAAAAAATCAACAGTACTTCTTCCGATCATAGCAAGAAAAAGCATATGATCTCAGAGCAGGCTGCCAAATCAAACCTCAATACCAACTATACATTTGACACGTTCGTCGTGGGCAGCAATAACCGCTTTGCGCACTCTGCATCACTCGCAGTAGCAGAATCTCCGGGAGAAGCCTACAATCCGCTCTATATCTATGGCGGTCCGGGACTTGGCAAGACACATCTGATGCACAGTATCGGTCATTTTATTCTCGAAAAGAACACAGACGCCAAGATCATCTATGTGACGTCGGAGGAGTTCACCAACGAAGTGATTGAGTCCATCCGCAGCGGTAATACCTCGGCTATGAATAAGCTGCGCGAAAAATACCGCACCATCGACGTTCTGATGATCGATGATGTGCAGTTTATAATAGGAAAAGAGAGTACACAGGAAGAGTTTTTCCATACGTTTAACGCCCTGCACTCAGCCGGAAAGCAGATCATTCTCACTTCCGACAAACCGCCTAAGGACATGGAAACCTTAGAAGAGCGCATTCGCAGCCGTTTTGAGTGGGGTCTGATGGCAGATATCGGTATCCCGGACTATGAGACGAGGATGGCGATTTTACGCCAAAAGTCAGAGATCGACGAGATTCAGCTCGACGACAGTATTCTCGACTATATCGCAAGCAACATCAAATCCAATATCCGTGAACTCGAAGGCGCGCTCAACAAACTGCTCGCCTACTCTAAATTAGAAAAGAAAGAGATTACAATGGATATCGCCGTGCGCGAGCTGCAAAATATCATTACACCGGACAAGCCAAGAGAGATCACGGTTCAATTGATCATTGAAGTAATTTCGGAACACTTTAATATTTCCGTAGATCAATTGATGTCTAACAGGCGCAGCAATGAGATTGCCTGGCCCCGCCAGATTGCTATGTTTCTCTGCAAAAATATGACGGACGCCTCTCTCGACACCATCGGAAAAGCATTAGGCGGAAGAGATCACTCCACCATAATCCACGGAGTAAAGCGTATCACACAGGAATACGAAAACAATTCCTCCACGCGCAATATCATCGACACGGTTAAGAAAAAAATCAATCCTAATTAAGAAACGGTACATGCCTTGTGGATAATATGTTCATTTGACGTTCAACGTAAGGGGACAACCCAAAAATTTCTCCACAAAGCCTGTTATTTCATGTTTACGTCAATTATTTTTTCCACTGGCCATCCCGGTCAAATCCTCATCTTTTTCACAGGATGACAACATGATTATTTTTCGCAAGCTCTTAAGCTACAAGGGATGCCGGACTTATAAACTTACAAACACCTACTAAGAATACTACTTCGAGTATTTTTTATAATTATATTTAAAGCACTTTCGCGGAAACCATACTTCTTGCAATCCGAACACAGAAAGGAGTTATACACCATATGAAATTAATATGTTCCAAATCAAACTTATTATACGGCGTAAATATTGTCTCGAAAGCAGTACCTACAAGAACGACCATGTCTATCCTCGAATGTATCCTCATTGATGCTTCCGCATCCGAGATCAAACTGACGGCCAATGATATGGAGCTTGGCATAGAGACAAAGATCGAGGGAGAAATTGTTGAGCGCGGTATTATCGCACTCGATGCCAAAATTTTCTCTGAGATCGTGCGCAAGCTGCCGGATAGTGATATCGTGATTGAGACAGACGCTTCTTTCAAGACGACGATAACCTGCGAAAAAGCAAAGTTTAACATTATCGGAAAATCCGGTGAAGACTTTTCAGGGATTCCTTTTATTGAGCGCAACGAACCGATCGTGATTTCTCAGTTCACCTTAAAAGAAGTCATTCGCCAGACCATTTTTTCGATTGCCGACAATGACACGAATAAGCTGATGACTGGAGAATTGTTTGAGATTAATGACAATCAGCTAAAAGTTGTCTCACTTGACGGCCATCGCATTTCTATTCGCAACATTATGTTGAAAAATAATTATGACTTTAAAAAAGTCGTGGTGCCTGGCAAGACATTGCAGGAGGTCAGCAAGATTCTGCCGGGAAATACAGAAGACGAGGTAGAGATATTTCTGACGAAAAACCACATTGTATTTGTTTTTGATGAGACAACCGTCGTTTCCCGTCTGATCGAAGGCGAGTACTTTAAGATCGAGCAGATGATCTCTTCCGACTATGAGACGAAGATACATATCAATAAGCGTGAACTGTTGAGCTGTATTGACCGTGCTACGCTTTTGGTGAAAGAGGGAGACAAAAAACCGATCATCATGAATATTACAGATGAGGTGATGGAGTTAAAGATCAATTCATTCATCGGTTCGATGAATGAGGAGATTGGCATTGAGAAAGAGGGAAGTGATATTTTAATCGGATTTAATCCGAAATTTTTTATCGACGCCCTGCGTGTCATCGACGAAGAATCCATCACCATCTATATGGTCAATCCGAAGGCTCCGTGTTATATCAGGGATGATGACGGTAAGTTTATCTACTTGATTCTCCCGGTTAATTTTAATGCGTCTGCCAATTGATTTATGGCACGACCGCAGAAAGTTCAATGTCGGCTGCAGTACAGATGCGTAAGATCAAAGCTCAGGTAGCGCTGCCGGCAGAAATGGAGTAAATATGATAGAAATCAGTATCCGCGAAGGAGAAGAATTTATAAAGCTCGGACAGGCGCTGAAAAAAGCCGGTTTGGTAGGCTCTGGGGTGGAGGCAAAAGAGGTGATATTGGAGGGTCTCGTCTCGGTAGACGGCGAGGTAGCGACACAGCGCGGTAAAAAGCTGCACGGCGGAGAGATTGTCCGTTTTGACGGGGAGACAGTGAAAATAAATAACATATGACAGTGAAATCTATGGAATTAAAGAATTTCAGAAATTATGAAACGCTGCATCTCTCCTTTGATGACGGAACCAATATTTTTTACGGGGACAACGCCCAGGGAAAGACAAATATACTCGAAGCCGTCTATATGAGCGCTACCAGCAAATCCCACAAGAGCGTCAGAGACAAAGAGATGATCAAATTTGGCGAGTCGGAGGCACATCTGCACACTGTAGTCTGCAAAGACGGGCGTGATTTTGTGATCGACATGCATTTAAAGCAAAATCGTGCCAAGGGTATTGCCATCAACCGTATTCCGATCAAAAAGGCGAGCGAACTGTTTGGCATCTTAAATGTCGTATTTTTTTCGCCGGAAGATTTAAACATCATCAAAAATGGTCCTGCGGAGAGAAGAAGATTTCTGGATTTGGAACTATGTCAGCTGGATAAGATTTATCTTGCCAATCTAATCAATTACAATAAGATCCTTAGTCAGCGCAGCCGATTGTTGAAAGATATGGCTTTTCGTTCTGATTTGGCAGATACGTTGTCTGTCTGGGATATGCAGTTGATTGAGACCGGCAAAAAGATCATTGACAGCAGAAAAAAGTTTGTGGCCGAGCTTAGTGAGACGGTGCGGCAGATTCACTCTTCCATCTCCGGAAACAGGGAAGAACTGGCGCTATCCTACGAGGCCAATACGACGACGGCGGATTTTGAAGCGGACATGCAGCGCGTGAGAGAGAGGGATTTAAAACTCTGTCAGACTTCTGTGGGACCGCACCGGGATGATCTGCGTTTCTCGATCGGAGATGTGGATATCCGCAGATTTGGTTCACAGGGTCAGCAGAGGACATCTGCTTTGTCTTTAAAGCTCTCGGAGATTGCGCTGGTAAAACAGATAATACACGATACGCCGATTCTGCTTTTGGATGATGTGTTGTCAGAGCTTGACAGTCATCGCCAGAATTATTTACTCAGTCATATCAGTGATACACAGACGATGATTACCTGCACAGGCTTGGACGAGTTTGTAAAGAACAGATTCCAGCTGAATCGGGTTTATGAGGTGGTAGACGGAACGGTCGAACAAAGAGAGTCTGTTTGACGGAAAGGTATGGTTAAAGTTATGAGTGTGGAAAATGAATACGGAGCCGACCAAATACAAATTTTAGAGGGATTGGAGGCCGTTCGCAAAAGACCTGGAATGTACATCGGAAGCACCTCTGCCAGAGGACTTCATCATCTGGTATACGAGATTGTGGATAATGCAGTGGATGAGGCGCTTGCAGGGTACTGTGATAATATACAGGTGATTATCAATGCTGACGGTTCGATCACGGTAGAAGATGATGGGCGGGGTATCCCGGTCGGCATGAACCATAAGGCGGGAAAATCGGCGCTCGAGGTCGTATATACCGTACTTCATGCCGGAGGGAAGTTTGGCGGCGGCGGTTATAAGGTTTCGGGAGGACTGCACGGCGTGGGAGCTTCGGTTGTCAATGCTCTCTCATCCAGCCTTTGCGTTGAGGTTTGCCGTGACGGCAATGTTTATTACCAGAGTTATAAGATCGGGAAACCGGACGAACCGGTGAAAATTATAGATACCTGTGATTTGAATAAGCACGGAACAAAAGTTTCCTTTTTGCCGGACCCCAAGATTTTCGAGGATACGGTCTTTGACTACGACACCTTAAAAGAGCGTATGAGAGAGACGGCGTTTTTGACCAAAGGTCTTCGCATCATACTGCGGGACACCAGGGAGGACGAAGAAAAAAGAAGTGAATTCCATTATGCCGGAGGCATTAAGGAATTTGTGACGTATCTCAATAACAGTAAAGAAGCTTTGTACGATGCTGTGATCTACTGTGAGGGAACGAGGGAGGATGTCTATGTGGAAGTCGCTCTGCAACACAACGATTCCTACAACGACGCCACCTACAGTTTCGTCAATAACATTATCACGCCGGAGGGCGGCACACATCTAGCCGGTTTTCGCAACGCTTTGACAAAGACTTTTAATAACTATGCGCGGGCCAACAAAATATTAAAAGATACGGAGCCAGCGCTCAGTGGAGAGGATATCCGCGAGGGGCTGACAGCGATTATCAGTGTCAAGATCGAGGAACCTCAGTTTGAGGGACAGACCAAACAGAAACTGGGAAACAGTGAGGTAAGGGGAGCAGTCGATTCCATCGTCAGCGAGCAGTTGACGTACTTTTTGGAGCAGAATCCTGCCGTCGCGAAAGCGATCTGTGAGAAGTCTCTTCTGGCGCAGCGCGCGAGAGAGGCGGCCAGAAAGGCGAGAGATTTAACCAGGCGTAAGACAGCGTTGGAGGGAACCTCTCTTCCCGGAAAATTGGCCGACTGCTCAGATAAAGATCCCAAAAACTGCGAGATCTTTATCGTGGAGGGAGATTCCGCGGGCGGTTCGGCAAAGACTGCGAGAAGCCGAGCTACACAGGCGATTCTTCCGCTGCGCGGAAAGATTTTGAATGTCGAAAAGGCCAGACTCGATAAAATCTACGGCAATGCGGAGATTAAGGCGATGATTACGGCCTTTGGCACGGGAATACATGAAGATTTTGATATATCAAAGCTCCGTTACAATAAGATTATCATTATGACAGATGCCGATGTGGACGGAGCGCACATCAGTACGTTGATGTTGACCTTTTTATATCGTTTTATGCCGGAGCTGATACGGGAAGGACATGTGTATCTTGCACAGCCGCCTCTCTATAAGATCGAGAAAAACAAAAATGTCTGGTATGCCTACAGCGATGATGAATTAAACAAGATTCTTTTGGATATCGGCCGCGACGGCAACAATAAGATTCAGCGCTACAAAGGATTGGGAGAGATGGATGCTGAGCAGCTCTGGGAGACGACGATGGACCCGGAGAAACGTGTGTTGAAGCGTGTGTTGATCGACGACGAAAATTCTTCTGCCGTCGACTTGACTTTTACCACCCTAATGGGAGATAAGGTAGAGCCCAGACGGATATTCATTGAGGAAAATGCAAAATATGTACAGAATCTTGATGTATAATATGATATTACAAATGTAAGAAAGCATGTAAGATGCTTTGGGGAAAAATGCATGAATTACTGTGCAGGTTGTGGGAAGCTAGGATAGATGGAGGTTTGGGATATGGATGACAAAATATTTGACCAGTTGGATGAGATAGACAAGATTACAGATGTTGACTTGAAAAAAACTATGGAGACATCCTATATTGATTATGCGATGAGCGTAATCGCCCAACGTGCCCTTCCTGATGTCAGGGACGGATTAAAGCCGGTACAGCGCCGCGTGCTTTATTCTATGATCGAGCTGAATAACGGACCCGATAAACCACACCGCAAGTGCGCTCGTATCGTCGGCGACACGATGGGTAAATATCATCCGCACGGGGATAGTTCCATCTATGGCGCACTCGTCAATATGGCGCAGGAATGGTCATTTCGCTATACGCTGGTCGATGGCCATGGAAACTTTGGCTCGGTCGACGGTGACGGCGCGGCGGCCATGCGTTATACGGAGGCACGTCTTTCTAAGATTTCGATGGAGATGCTTTCGGATATCAATAAGGATACCGTTGACTTTGTGCCCAACTTTGATGAGACGGAGAAAGAGCCGACCGTACTTCCGGCGCGTTTTCCCAATCTGCTGGTAAACGGTACAACGGGTATCGCAGTCGGCATGGCAACAAATATTCCGCCTCATAATCTCCGCGAGATTATTGGAGCCGTGGTAAAAATTATAGACAATCAGGTGGAGGAAGACCGGGCAACAGATATCGAAGAGCTGTTGTCGATTGTCAAGGGGCCGGATTTTCCGACCGGTGCAATGATACTTGGCACAACGGGTATCAATGAAGCGTACCGCACGGGGCGCGGAAAGATTCGTGTGCGCGCAGTCAGCAGCATTGAACCGATGCCAAACGGCAAGAATCGTATTGTCGTGACGGAACTGCCCTATATGGTGAACAAAGCGCGCTTGATTGAAAAAATTGCAGAGCTCGTAAGGGATAAGAAAGTTGACGGTATCACTGACCTGCGCGATGAGTCAGACCGCCAGGGAATGCGTATATGTATCGAACTGCGCCGCGACGTCAATCCAAACGTGGTGCTTAATCTGCTCTACAAGCATACGCAGCTACAGGATACATTCGGCGTAATCATGCTGGCGCTTGTCGATAATCAGCCGAAAGTTCTGAATTTATATGAAATATTAAATTATTATTTGATTCATCAGAAAGATGTTGTCACGCGGAGGACAAAATACGATCTCAATAAGGCAAGAGAGCGTGCCCATATTTTAGAAGGTTTGTTGGTTGCTCTCGATAACATTGACGAAGTTATCAATATCATCCGCAGCAGCAGAAATGCGCAGGTGGCGAGAGAGCGTTTGATGGAGCGTTTCTCTCTGACCGAGGCGCAAGCACAGGCGATTGTGGATATGCGTCTGCGCGCACTCACAGGTCTGGAACGGGAAAAATTAGAGGGCGAATATGCGCAGTTGATGGAGCGTATCGCAGAATTGGAAGCGATTCTTGCGGATGAAAAGCGTCTGCTCGGCGTCATTCGGGAAGAGATTCTTCTGATCGCAGACAAGTTCGGCGATGACCGCAGAACGTCGATCGGTTTTGACGAGTATGATATTTCGATGGAAGATTTGATTCCTGTGACAAACACCGTCATCACAATGACAAAACTTGGCTATATCAAGCGCATGAGCCTGGACAATTTTCACGCGCAAAATCGTGGCGGCAAGGGCATCAAAGGGATGGAGACGATTGAGGATGATTATATCGAAGAATTCTTTATGACGACTTCCCATCATTATATCATGTTTTTCACCAGCACGGGAAGAGTGTACCGTATCAAAGCCTATGAGATACCCGAGGCCGGCAGGACGGCGCGCGGCACTGCGATCGTAAATCTCATACAGTTGCAGCCGGGGGAAAAGATTACTGCGGTGATACCGATCAAAGAGTATACGGATGGTCATTTCCTGTTTATGGCTACGAGAAGAGGTATTGTTAAAAAAACGCCCGTGACGGATTACGCCAATGTGCGCAAAACAGGGTTGGCGGCTATCGTTCTGCGCGAGGACGACGAGCTGATTGAGGTTAAAAAGACGGATAATAACCAGGACATCTTCCTGGTGACAAAATATGGTCAGTGTATCCGGTTTAAGGAAACCGATGTGCGCAAGACAGGCAGAAGTTCCATGGGTGTCATCGGAATGAGCCTTTCCGATGGCGATGAGGTCATCGGAATGCAGATGGAATCTCAGGGAAGTTCCCTGATGATTGTCTCTGAAAAGGGTCTTGGAAAATGTACAAATATCGATGAATTTTCCACGCAAAATCGCGGCGGCAAGGGAGTAAAATGTTATAAAATTACAGAAAAGACAGGCAACATTGTGGGTGTCAAGTCTGTCAATATTGATGATGAGATTATGCTGATTACGACGGAAGGCATTATTATTCGCATTAAGGTGAGCAGCACAGCTCTACTCAGACGCATTACCTCCGGTGTCAAGTTGATCAATTTGGATGAGAATGTTACAGTTGCCAGCATTGCGAAGGTACGCCGAGACAAATCGCTTGATGAAAATGTAGACGATATAGAGCACGTGGAAGAAGAAGTAAGTGAAACTGCAGAGGAAACAGAGCAGTCTCAGGAGGAGGGCAAGCAGTTTCCAGAAGATATCAACGAAGCATTGATGGATCAGTTGATACAAAGGGCAAAGGAAGACGGGGAGCAATCGATCTAATGGCAATCGAGTAGGGGAGATTTCTTCCCTACTCGTTGCGCGGGGTGCGTGCTGCAACAGCACC
>CAJTYI010000056.1 GCA_910584215.1 uncultured Roseburia sp.
ATCATGGCTGGATGCCCCAAAGGCACGCGCTAAGTACCTCGGGATTTGTGATATTGAAGAAAAAAGTAAAGACTGTGACACCAAGGAGACGAAGGATGCCGCTTTCACTCATAGGAAAAGAAAAGGTTTACTATATGTTAATAGAATAAATATGCATCCACTATTCATAGGTTATTCATCCAAACAACTATGGCTAACAACCTATACATATTCCCTAATCCGCTTTATCATTAATTGGATTTATTGACTGTCCCGTGCAATAAACAGCACCCCGAGCGTGCCTGGCCCGCAGTGGCTGGAGATAACACCGCCAGCGGAGGTTTCCAGTATTTCATCAAAATGCTGTAACGATTCGAGATAACTTCTGACAGCGTCAACGATTTCTTTGTCACAGCCGGAGTGGGTGATAAACACCCTGTCTTTCCTGGCGGCAAGCAGTGCCTGTTCCATATCTTTTGTGTAAGAGAGAATCGCCTTGGCGATCGTGCCGCGGTATTTTTTATCGGGCTTCATCCTGCCGTTTTCTACGATGATGCGAGGGTGCAGTTTTAGCGCGCTTCCGGCGAGAGCGGCCAGACCGCTGCATCTGCCGCCGCGGTGGAGGTACACGAGAGTGTCCACGACAAAGCTCGCCCGAACCAGCGGGCGCAGGGATGTTGTATGTTTTACGATTTCATCGGCGCAGGCGCCGTTTTGCGCCATAATCGCGGCCTCGACCACCAACAAACCGATTCCGGTGGAAAGGTTCAAAGAATTGACCACTTTTACCTGTTCCGCTGCGTCAAGTTCTTCGGCGGCCAGACGCATGATGTTGCCGGAGGAGGACATATCGTCTGATATGGAGAAACAGACAACTTCACGCCCCTCTTTGACGTAGGGAGTTAATAAGGCTACGGCTGCATCCAGTGAGGGGGCGGATGTCTTGGGCGTCATTTTATGCGCGTCCGACCACTGATAGATTTCCTGTGACGTGATGGTCTGCCGGTCGAGATACTCGTCGTCTCCGAGTACGATGTGGAGCGGCAGGAGCGTCACATCATATTTTTGAAGTAGATCGTCGGATAAATCGCAGGTGCTGTCTGAAATAATTTTTACCATAAATATGCTCCTTATTATGGGATTCCGGTACATGTGAATAACCGAAAAAGTTGTCAGTATGCATAGCGGGCGATCAGATAACAATCGCTGCCTGTTGCATGGAGTCAATGTTTATTATACCAAAACAGTTATATTTTACAACGATTTTTGCAGCAATGCTTTTTTGTCTTTCACATTGTAATTTAGAGACTGTTTTGTTAAAATATAAAAAATGGAGCTATATCAGTAAAGGAGAGCGAACATGATTGAGAGAAGAATCTTGGACCTAGCAGAGTATGCGAGAGTGACGGGGCTGATTGATAAGGCGGACTGGCGTTATACCGTGAACCGGCTGTTGGAATTGTTCGGTTTAGATGAGATCGGAGATGAGACGCAGGCGTCATATACGCCGGATTTTGCCGACCAGGAGACGGCCGAGCAGGCATTGGAAAGTATTTTAAAAGATATGCTCGATTATGCGGCGGAGCAAAAACAGATGCCGGAGGATACCGTCACATACCGCGACTTGTTTGATACCAAAATCATGGGTTGTCTGGTGGCAAGGCCAAGCGAGGTGCGCGGCAGGTTTTGGGAGCTGTATCGGCGGGAGTCCCCGCGGGCAGCGACGGATTATTATTATAAATTAAGCTGCGATTCCGATTATATCCGCAGATACCGGATTAAGAAGGATATGAAGTGGACGGCGGATACGGAATTTGGCACGCTGGATATCACTGTCAATCTCTCCAAGCCGGAAAAAGACCCCAAAGCGATCGCGGCGGCCAAGACGGCAAAGCAGAGCGGTTATCCCAAATGTCTGCTCTGCAAAGAAAATGAGGGATACGCGGGACGCATCAATCATCCGGCCAGGCAGAACCATCGCATCATCCCGGTGACGATCAACAACAGCGACTGGTTTTTCCAGTATTCGCCCTATGTCTACTACAACGAGCACTGCATTGTGTTTCACGCGGAGCATACGCCAATGAAGATCGAGCGGGCGACGTTTGGCAAACTTCTCGATTTTGTCTCACAGTTTCCGCACTATTTTGTGGGTTCAAACGCTGATCTGCCGATCGTGGGCGGTTCTATTTTGAGCCATGACCATTTTCAGGGCGGACATTATGAGTTCGCTATGGCGAAAGCGCCGATCGAACAGCAGATCGCATTCGAGGGATTTGCGGATGTAAAAGCGGGAATTGTCAAATGGCCGATGTCTGTGATACGCATCAGCGCGAAAGACAGGGAGCGTCTGGTGGAGCTGGCGGATAAGATTCTGCTCGCGTGGAGAGACTACACGGACGAGGAAGCGTTTGTCTACGCCAGGACGGACGGCGAGCCGCACAATACGATCACGCCGATTGCGAGGAAGCGCGGCGAAGACTATGAGCTCGATCTCGTGCTGCGCAACAATATTACCACAGAGGAACATCCGCTTGGCGTGTATCATCCCCACGCAAAACTACATCATATCAAAAAAGAAAATATCGGCTTGATAGAGGTCATGGGACTCGCGGTACTTCCGGCGCGCTTAAAAGGAGAGATCGCCGCGTTGGAGGAGGCGCTTTTGCAGGGTAAAGATATCCGCGCCGATGAAATGCTGGAAAAACATGCCGACTGGGTAGAAGAATTTTTGCCGAAATATCAGCTAAAAGCGGGAGAGGCTCTCGCGGGAAACGTCGCAGAGGAAAAACTGCACGAGATCATTCAGACAGAGATTGGACTGGTGTTCAACGAAGTGTTAAAGGACGCCGGCGTCTACAAATGTACCAAAGAAGGCAGGGAAGAGTTTTTGCGCTTTGTTAAGAGTGTGAATGAGTAGACAAAGCAATTATTTTGGACATATCAACCAGTCGGAGGAAAACGATAATGGAACGAACACAGGCGAAAAGCCGCAACCTGTCGATGGTGATGGACTTGTACGAGCTTACCATGGCGAACGGTTATTTTAATGACGGTGATAAAGAGACAAAAGTGGTATTTGACGTGTTTTTTCGCAGAATCCCGGATGATGGCGGATTTGCGATTTTTGCGGGGCTGGAACAAATTGTAGAATATATTGAAGATCTTCATTTTTCCGAGGAAGATATTTCTTATCTACGGTCCCTGGGGATTTTTACACCGGCGTTTTTAGATTATTTGAAAGAGTTTCGTTTTCAGGGGGACATCTATGCCTTTGCCGAGGGAACGATCATGTACCCCAACGAGCCTGTCATCACGATTGTGGCGCCGCTGATCGACGCGCAGTTAGTAGAGACGGCCGTTTTGGCGCAGATCAATCACCAGTCTTTGGTGGCGACGAAGACGAGGCGCATCGTAAAGGCCGCCGAGGGTAAGGCTGTCTCCGATTTTGGCGCGCGGCGCGCCCACAATATGGATGCGGCGGTTTACGGCGCGCGGGCGGCTTACATTGGCGGGGCCGTGGGGACGGCGACCGTGCTGGCGGGGCAGATGTTTGACATTCCGGTCAGCGGTACGATGGCGCACAGCTGGGTGATGTACTATAAAGACGAATATGAGGCATTCCGCCATTATGCGGAGAATTATCCCGACAGCACAGTACTTTTGGTGGATACCTATGACACTTTAAAGTCAGGGATTCCCAATGCCATCCGCGTAGCCAAGGAGGTGCTTGCGCCTATGGGCAAGCGGCTTTTAGGCATCCGCATCGACAGCGGCGATCTGGCTTATCTTTCCGTCAAAGTGCGCAGGATGTTGGACGATGCGGGACTTGGAGACTGTAAGATTATCGTATCCAACAGTCTCGACGAGCACACCATCTCTTCGCTCAACGGTCAGGGAGCCAAGATCGACAGCTATGGTGTGGGGGAACGTTTGATTACCGGAGCGTCCAGCGCCTATTCCAAGGAGTCGATCGCTCTGATGGGAGCCGTGTACAAGATTGCGGCGGTCGAGGAAAACGGCGTATTTATGCCGCGCATAAAGATCTCGGAAAACATCGAAAAGATCACAAACCCCGGCTTAAAAAAGATATACCGTGTCTATGACCATAGCGGAAAGGCGAAAGCGGACTTGATTGCGCGGGCGGACGAGGTGGTCGATCTGTCCAAGGAGTTCCGCTTTATCGACCCGGCAAAGCCGTGGAAGATACTGACTTACACTGCTTGCCATGCGAGAGAGCTGCAAATACCTGTTTTCAAAGCCGGAAAGCGGGTATACGAGCTGCCGTCGCTTAGCGAGATACGCGACTATGTGGAGCGCCAGCTTCGCGATGAAATATGGGAGGAAGAACAGCGCTTTGCCAATCCGCACGCCCATTATATGGATATGACGCCGGCTTACTACGAGATGAAAATGAGCTTGCTGCACGAGTCGAGAAAAAAAGAATGATACGTTTGGGAATAGAAGCATGCAAAAGAACCCGAAAAAGATACGGATGGGAAACAAGGAGGCTGGATGGTTTGTATGTTGGTTTCGTCGGGAATCTTCCTGACGGATGCGGTGGTAAAGTCCTATATTGAGCGGCACTTTACACAGCAGGAACGTCATTTTTATCAGAACGGCAGGATTAGTCTCGAAAACTATCACAACCGCGGGATGGCCTTTGAATTTGTAAACGTAAATCCAGGGACGCTGCTTAAGGTGCAGGCGGGAATGTTGTGTGCGGCGGCAGTATTAAGCATTTTAGCGCTCCGGCGCAAAGGGCGGCTTACGAGGGCCGGTATCGCGCTTTTACTGGGCGGCGGCGCCAGCAATTTTTATGACCGCCTGCGCAGGGGGTATGTGGTTGATTATATCCGTATCCATGCGGGGCCGAAAAGGCTGCGCCGTATCGTCTATAATATTTCTGATTTCTGTATTTTTTCCGGCGCAGTGCTGATCGTGGTGGGCGTAAAGCGTAAACCGAAGAAGGTTTCACCGAACATTTGCACCGGCCGGTGCGCCCGTTATCTGCGCAAAAAGATGACGTGATGTGGAGGAGATTGTGACAAGAGACAGTTATATCCGAGTGACAGGTTTGATACGAGAATATCCAAGGCGAATCCGGTTTGTTACGTTGGCAAACCGGATTTTGACAGCCGTGATATTTTTATCTTATCCCCTGCTGCTGCTTGGGCTTTTTGTGGAAAAGAATCCATTTTTTGTGCGTGCGCTCATCGTTCCGGCAGTTTCCTTTTTGCTGCTCAGCGCGGTGCGCCGCGCGATCGGTGCGCCAAGGCCCTATGAGAAATTCGGTATTCCGCCGGTGCTCAAAAAGGAGACCAGAGGAAAATCCTTTCCCAGCCGTCATGTTTTCTCTGCCTTTATGATTGCCATGACGCTGTATGTGCACATTCCCTGGGCGGGCGTCATCGTTGGCGTCTGTGGTCTTATCATCGGATGCCTGCGCGTGGCGGGCGGCGTGCACGAGCCGAGAGATGTTGTCGCCGGGGCGCTGTGCGCGATTGTCTGCGGCATCCTGTTCTATCCTATTTTTTGAAGTGTTTGCGGTATTCCCTTGGTGTCTGGGCATACCGCTTTTTAAATATCCGGTTAAAATAAGACAGATTGTCGAAACCGCACTCTTCGGCGATGGCGAGTACGGAGGACTCCGAGGAGAGCAGCAGCCGCTGCGCCATCGTGAGACGGTATTCGTTCAGATAGGTGATAAAGGAAATACCCATCTTACTTTTGAAATATTTCATAAAATGTGAGACGCTCAAGCCTGCCTCGCGCGCGGCGCTCTCTACCGTAATTTTTTCCGTATAATGGTTTTCCACATATTTTAATATCACTTTCATGCGGTCCAGGGAATTGTGCGGATTTTTTGCAGCGCGCTCATGACTGCGGTTTTGCAGCAGCAGGTAAAAAAATAAAAACAGCTGTCCTTTGATGAGCAGCGGATAGCCGAAAGGCCGTTTGTCGCTTGCGGCATCATTGGCGTCGAGACAGGCGGCAATGGCGGGATAGTCCGGCATACCGGGCGTATAGACGGAGGGTACGCTTATTTCTCCGCTGAGAAGAGGGGAGATGAACTCCCCATTGCAGATATCATGCTGCATGGACAGCAGGAGACCCGGATGAAAAATGATATTTTCGTACTCCATATTTGTTCCTGCATTCTCATGGGGAGGCGACGGGGGTTCCGTTTGTTCGATCGAATGAAGCTGTCCGGGCAGAATGAGCGCGATCGTCCCGGCCGATACTTCACAGCGGTTAAAATCGATCGTCAGGATGCCGCCGCCCTTTTTAATATAAATGATTTCAACTTCTCTGTGCCAGTGGAGCGGTACGGAAGGGAAATCTAGCGGTATCGAGCAGGGATAGGTGATGTAGGGAAAATCAAAATTGCAGTGTGCAGTTTTTTCTTTGTAATTTTCGTATTCTAAGATGTGCATGATAGAATTGTACCATTTTTTAATCAGATACTACAAGAAAAATATGGAAAAAAATAATATAATGATTTTCAACAAGACAGGAACACTATAGTAAAGGACAAATAAATTTGCCGTTTGCTATAACATATAAGTTTTCATGATATCAATATATTACGCGCGATGCGCGGGAGAGGACGGGAAACTATGGATTTAGAAAAAATCACCCTAAAGCGCTGCGATAAAAAAATTGCGCAGTGTACCAACGAGGAGCTCTATTATTCTTTGCTGGAAATGACAAAAGACATGGCGGGCGAAAAAGAGAGCAGTGCGGGCAAAAGAAAACTCTACTATATATCCGCGGAGTTTTTGATCGGCAAATTGTTGTCCAACAATCTGATTAACCTTGGCATCTATGATGAGGTGAAGGAGCTTCTCGCAGAAAACGGCAAAAATATCAGTGAGATCGAGGAGGTTGAGCCGGAGCCGTCTTTAGGAAACGGCGGACTCGGACGTCTGGCCGCATGTTTTCTTGATTCGATCGCAAGTCTTGGATTAAACGGCGACGGCGTGGGGTTAAATTATCACTACGGTTTATTTAAGCAGGTATTTGAAAACCACATCCAGAACGAGACGCCAAATCCCTGGATGGAAAAAGAAAGCTGGCTGCATAAGACCGACGTATCTTACGATATCTTGTTCGGCGGATTTACGTTAAAGTCAAGACTGTACGATATCGATGTGATCGGATATGACAACCGCACGACAAAGCTGCATCTTTTTGATGTGGAGACAGTAGACGAAACACTCGTGGGAGACGGCATCTCGTTTGACAAAGAAGACATTGCGAGAAATCTGACGCTGTTTTTATATCCCGATGACTCCGACGATAAAGGCCGTATCCTGCGCGTATACCAGCAGTATTTTATGGTCAGCAACGCGGCCAGACTAATTATCGACGAGGCGATAGCGCGCGGCAGCAATCTCCACGATTTACATGAATATGCGGCGATTCAGATTAACGATACGCATCCGAGTATGGTGATTCCCGAGTTAATCCGTCTGCTGCTGGAGAGAGGGATTTTGATGGATGAGGCGATCTCTATTGTTTCCCAGACCTGTGCATATACCAATCATACGATTTTAGCCGAGGCGCTGGAAAAATGGCCGATGCATTTTCTGGAGAAAGCGGTTCCGCAGCTGCTGCCGATTATATTTGAGCTGCACAACCGTGTGACGGAGAAATACAGCGACAAATCGGTGGCGATTATCGATGATGAAAACCGTGTGCATATGGCACATATGGACATTCATTATGGATACAGTGTCAACGGCGTTGCGTATCTGCACACCGAAATTTTAAAAAATTCCGAGTTAAATAATTTTTATAAGATTTACCCGGACAAATTTAACAATAAGACCAACGGTATCACGTTCCGCCGCTGGCTGCTCCACTGCAACCATGAGCTGGCAGATTTGATTACCGAACTGATCGGCAGCGGCTACAAAAAAGATGCCGCCGAGCTGGAGAAACTGGAAAAGTATGTTGCGGATGAGACTGTGCTAAACCGCCTGCTTGCCATCAAGAAGACAAAGAAAACGCAGCTGGGGGAATATCTCTGGCGCACGCAGGGCATTGTGCTGGACGACGAATCGATTTTTGACATTCAGATTAAGCGACTGCACGAGTACAAGAGACAGCAGATGAACGCGCTCTATGTCATTCATAAATATTTCGAGATCAAAGCGGGAAAGAAACCGTCCCGCCCGGTCACCGTAATATTTGGCGCCAAGGCAGCGCCGGCTTATGTGATTGCCAAAGATATTATTCATCTGATTCTCTGTTTACAGGAGTTAATCAGCAAAGACCCGGAGGTGGCGCCGTATCTTAGAGTCGTGATGGTGGAAAATTACAATGTCACCTTGGCGGAAAAGCTGATTCCTGCGGCCGATATTCACGAGCAGATTTCTCTGGCGTCTAAAGAGGCGTCCGGGACGTCAAATATGAAGTTTATGTTAAACGGTGCGGTGGCGATCGGTACGATGGACGGGGCAAATGTCGAGATGCATCAGTTTGTTGGCGATGACAACATCTATATCTTTGGCGAATCCTCAGAAGCTGTGATCGAACATTACGAGAAAGCGGATTATGTCGCAAAAGATTACTACGAAAAAGACAAGGACATCAAGCGGGCCATTGATTTTATCGTGGGAGAGGAAATGCTGGCGGTAGGCTGCAAAGAGAATTTAGAGCGTCTCCATAAGGAGCTGATCGGCAAGGATTGGTTTATGACGCTGCCTGACTTTAAAGATTATGTTGCGACGAAAGAGCGCATATATGCGGACTACGAAGATCGGTCCGCATGGGCGAAGAAAATGCTTGTCAATATCAGCAAGGCCGGATTTTTCTCTTCCGACCGCACCATTGCCCAGTACAATGAGGATATCTGGAAATTGTAATATCAATTTTCAGGGGGAAAGGCCGTTTCCATTGGGAAGCGGTCTTTTTTCGCATGAAGTTTTCCTTTTCCCGCCTGCCATTTTGTGATAGAATAAACGCAGAAGCAGTGCTTCATTTACATGTGCTTTAGGCGGCGCATGTTTGTGATATATAAGGCCATGTTGTTAAGGAGCGTTGCAATGGCCTGATCCTGATGGGAGGCGTAAATTTGGCAGTTTGCGCCGTGTAAACGCTTTAGAATGGAGAATGGAATGAAACGAAGATTGTGCGCAGCGCTCGCCGCCATTATGATACTGGCGACGGCCTCGGCCTGTGAGGACGAAAAGCTGGAGGATGAACTTGCCTACCGTCAGGTGGGAATTTTAAATATGGACAGTGGCAATTACGAGGAGGCTGTGCTGGCTTTTGACACGGCATTGGAACAGCGCATCGGCGGGATTACAGAGACCGAGCTCGATATCTGCTATTATCGGATTGAGGCACTCTATGCCTCAGGGGATGCGGCGGGGGCGCTAGAGAGCGTGCAGGCGCTGCTCGAATATGATAAGAAAAACGGAACCGCCTATTTTTTGCGCGGCAGCATGCGGTTGGAACAGGAGGACGGGGAAGGCGCCCTCTTGGACTATAAAAATGCCGTAAAATACTGTGCCAAAGATTACGATCTCTACATAAAAATATATGAACATCTTTCCGCTTATAATATGGCGGAAGAAGGGAAAGAATATTTAAATCAGGCATTAGACAAAAAAGGAAACAGCGCCTCAGACAGCGCCAGCCGCGGCAGAATCTACTATCTGCTGGGCGATTATGCCAGCGCACAAAAGGAGCTGGAGCGTGCGGTAGAAAAGAAGGACATAAAAGCGAATCTCTATCTGGCGCAGGTATATGATGCGCTGGAGGATGCGGCGAAAGCAGAGGAATACTATCAGGCCTATCTCTCCTCGGGGGAGGCCGATGCGGCGGCGATGAGCGGACTGGCCGCCATCGAGATACAAAAGGGTAATTATGCCGGGGCGCTCGATTATATCCGGCAGGGTCTTTCCATGGATGAGGTTCCAAACCGCCGTGAGCTTTTATATCAGCAGATTATTGCCTGTGAATATACTTATGATTTTGCCGGAGCTTGGGAAAGCATAAATAGTTATGCCTCGGAATATCCCGACAGTTATCAGGCGGATGAAAAATTGCAGAGGGAGTTTGTGTTTCTGCAAAACCGGCAGGGTGTAAAATCTGACGAAGCCACGGGCGAGAGTCAGACAGCGCCGCCGGATCAAAGTGAGACGGCGGGGGAGAGCGAGACGACGGAAACGGCAGGCAGTGAGGATGCGGAAGACACCCAGTGATGAGCGGAAAGGGACAGAATGGCAGAGACGATTGAGACAGAGGAGTTAAAAGAAAGAGTGGTTTTGGTCGGCGTGAGCCGGCAGGATGGGGACGACACGGAAGATTCCGTGGCTGAACTGGCGGAGCTGGTGCAGACGGCGGGCGCGCTGGTGGTGGGCACTTTGATACAAAACCGCGAGCAGATTCATCCGGGCACTTATGTGGGGACCGGTAAGGTAGCGGAAATCGAAGCGCTGATCGGGCAGACGGGGGCGACCGGGATCGTGTGCGACGACGAGCTCTCGCCGGCGCAGCTTAAGAATCTGGAGGAGATGCTCGGCACCAAAGTGATGGATCGGACACTGATTATACTCGATATTTTTGCTGCGCGGGCGACCACCAGCGAGGGCAAGATACAAGTCGAGCTGGCTCAGCTAAAGTATCGGCTCAGCCGGCTTACGGGTCTGGGGCGTTCCATGTCAAGGCTGGGAGGCGGTATTGGAACCAGAGGTCCCGGCGAGAAGAAACTGGAGATGGACAGGCGGTTGATAAAGGACCGCATCGCCATGCTCGGTGGGGAGCTAAAGGAAGTGCAAAGACACCGGGAGATCAACCGGGCAAAGCGGGAAAAAAATCAGGTGCCCGTGGCGGCGATCGTCGGTTACACCAACGCCGGAAAGTCGACGCTGCTCAATCACCTGACGGGGGCAGGGGTGCTCGAGGAGGACAAGCTGTTCGCGACGCTTGATCCGACTACGCGTATCCTCACCTTGCAAGGACAGCAGGAAATCCTTCTGACCGATACCGTAGGTTTTATCCGTAAGCTCCCCCATCATTTGATCGAGGCGTTTAAAAGTACGCTGGAGCAGGCCAAGTATGCAGATTATATCATTCATGTGGTCGATGCCTCCAACCCGCAGCGGGAAAAGCAGATGCATATTGTTTATGATACGCTCTATCAGCTTGATATCAGAGAGAAAACGGTCATTACACTGTTTAATAAACAGGATAAAGTGACTCACAGTGAGCCGCTGCGGGATTTTAAGGCGGATTATACGCTTGGCATAGCGGCAGCCCGCGATGAGGGCTTAGAGGAGGTCAAAGAGCTTCTAAGTCATATATTGCGCGAAAATAAGACGCTGGTGGAGACCGTGATTGCGTATCAGGACGCGGGTATTCTTCAGCAGGTGCGCAGACACGGTGAGCTGTTGGAGGAGGAATACCGTGAGGATGGTATCTATATCAGGGCCTATGTGCCCAATCAATACCGTCACCTCGGTGGCTGCGTCGATTGACGACAACGAAGCAGATGAAAAATCAGACCAGTCAAAGTGTCAGTTCATTCCTATTCGTTGTACTAGTGTACTGACCTGTTCATATTTCGCCAAATGACTTGCCTGAATTTCCATCTGCCACGTTGGCTTCAATCGACGATGCCACCGCATCGCCTCATTCAGCCGCCTTGTAGACTGAAAATTCATTCTGCGTCATTTAGCTGAAAATGATCATGTCAGTACACTAGCTTGAAAAATGTCTTATCCAGTCGGAGAAAGGAGCATGAAGATAAATGGTAATATTAATACAAAATGGAACGGTCATCAATCCTGCCTCTAAAATGCAGGAGGAGACGGATGTGTTGATCGAGAACGGCATTGTGAAAGAAATGGGCAGCGCGATCGCGGCAAAACCTGACCATTTGATAGACGCAAAAGGTTGTTATGTGATGCCGGGATTTATAGACCTGCACGTACATTTAAGAGACCCGGGATATGAACATAAGGAGACGATCGAGACCGGCTGCCGGGCGGCTGCCAGAGGAGGTTACACGACCATAGTGGCCATGCCCAATACCAAGCCCGTTGTGGACAATGCCGACGTGGTTAATTATGTGCACAATAAGGCAAAAATGGTGGGGGCTGTCAATGTCATGCAGGCAGGTGCAGTCACGAAGGGGCAGCAGGGCAAAGAGCTTTCGGATATCGAAAAGATGGCGGACGCCGGGATAAAAGCGATCAGTGAAGACGGCAAGAGCGTGATGGATTCCGGTCTGTACCGGGAGGCGATGCAGCTTGCAGTCAAGCGTGACCTGGTGGTTCTTGCTCATTGTGAGGATATCAATCTCGTGGACGGCGGCGTAGTGAATGCTGACGCCCGCACGGAAGAGCTGGGGTTAAAGGGCATCAGCAATGCAGTGGAGGATGTGATTATTGCGCGCGATATCCTGCTGAGCGGTGAGACGGGAGCGAAGCTGCATCTGTGCCATTGCTCTACCAGCGGTTCGGTGAAGATGGTGGCGGCGGCAAAGGAAAAGGGGAACCTGGTGACTGCGGAGGTGTGTCCGCATCATTTTACGCTGACCTCGGACGATATCAAGGCGGTGGAGGCGTCCATCGATCAGGAAACCAGACTGCGTGTGGACGCCAAGGCGGACACCAACTATAAGATGAATCCGCCGCTGCGGACAATGGCCGATGTGCAGGCGCTCAAAGAGGGCTTGCGCGACAATATCATGGATGTCATTGCGACGGACCATGCGCCGCACACGTTGGTGGAAAAGACGACCTCCATGGAAAAGGCGCCGTTTGGCATTGTCGGACTGGAGACGGCGGCCTGTCTGGCTTATACGGAGCTGGTTTTGGGCGGTTATCTGACGCCGATGCAGATGGCAGAGAAGATGAGTTACAATCCGGCAAACATTTTGGGGATTGACAAGGGCGACATCTCACCGGGAAAAACGGCAGATATTGTAATTTTTGACCCCAATGTGACATATCAGATCGACAAGAATAAATTTGCGGGAAAGTCAAAAAATACGCCGTTTGACGGCAGGACGGTTACCGGAAAAGTCAAATATACGCTGGTAAACGGAAAAGTTGTCTACGAGGATCGCGAAGAACGGGCGTAAGCGGAGCGGCAGTGCGCCGCAAATTATTATAACAGGATGGCATACAGGCGATGAGATCATGAATGATAAACAAAACTGGGAGGGCAGAATAGAAGATGGCAAAAGAGCGCGGAAAGTTTGAGGAGACGGCAATCATTATCCGCCAGGAGGAGATTGCAGACGATATTTACAGTATGTGGCTGCGAACGGAACAGATCGCGGTACATACAAAGCCGGGACAATTCATTTCGATTTATTGCAGAGACGGTAGTATGCTGCTTCCGCGGCCAATCAGCGTCTGTGAGGTGGATAAGTCGGATGGAGCCGTTCGTGTGGTATACCGCGTGGCGGGTAAGGGAACGGCAGAGTTCGCGAAGTTTAGGACCGGCAAACATCTAAAGGTGGTAGGACCTTTGGGCAACGGCTTTCCGCTGCTGGACAAGAAGGCCTTTCTAATCGGCGGCGGTATCGGCATTCCCCCTATGCTGGAGCTGGCGAAAAAGCTGGACTGTGAGAAACAGATTATCCTGGGATTTCGGGACGAGCTGTTCCTTTTGGAAGAGTTTAGTTCCAGAGGAGAGGTTTATCTTGCGACAGAGGACGGCAGCGCAGGCACGAAAGGAAATGTATTAGATGCGATTAGGTGTAATCAACTGGAAGCGGAGGTGATCTATGCCTGCGGGCCGCTTCCGATGCTTCGCGCGATCAAAAACTACGCCGCGGAAAAAAATATGATCTGCTACATATCCATGGAGGAGCGTATGGCCTGCGGTATCGGCGCGTGTCTTGCCTGCGTGTGCAAGTCCAGTCAGACAGACCCGCACACCAATGTAAAGAATAAGCGGGTATGTAAAGAAGGGCCGGTATTTTTGGCAGAGGAGGTGGATATTTGATGAGTACAGAGGTAAATTTGTGTGGCATAACATTGAAAAATCCTGTCATGACGGCCTCCGGGACGTTTGGTTCCGGTGCTGAGTACGCCGAGTTTGTGAATTTAAACAGGTTGGGTGCCGTGGTGACAAAGGGCGTTGCCAGCGTCCCGTGGGAGGGCAATCCCACGCCGCGCGTGGCGGAGGTATACGGCGGCATGTTAAACGCCATCGGCCTGCAAAATCCGGGGATTGACTTATTTATCGAGCGCGATATACCGTTCCTAAAAAAATACAAGACAAAAATTGTGGTAAATGTCTGCGGACGGACGACAGAAGAGTACATAGCCGTGGTAGAGCGCTTGGCCGATCAGCCGGTCGATCTGCTTGAGATCAATATATCCTGCCCCAATGTCGAGGCCGGCGGTATCGCCTTTGGGCAGAATCCAAAGACAGTGGAGACGATCACAAAGGAGATTAAAAAGTACGCGAGGCAGCCGGTGGTGATGAAACTTTCGCCGAATGTGACGGATATCACTGAGATGGCGCGAGCCGCAGAGGCCGGCGGCGCCGACGCGCTTTCTTTGATCAACACCATCACAGGGATGAAGATTGACATACACCGGCGCAAGTTTGCATTGGCGAACCGGACGGGCGGCATGTCCGGACCGGCTGTACATCCGGTCGCTGTGCGCATGGTTTATCAGACTTATCATGCGGTAGGGATACCGATTGTCGGCATGGGCGGCATCATGAACGCGGACGATGCGATCGAGATGATACTGGCGGGAGCTTCTGCGATCGCCGTGGGGACGGCAAACTTTACCAATCCGAACGTGACAGAAGAGATCGTGGACGGTATCGAAGCATATATGAGTAGATATGGGGTCAAAGATGTGCGCGAGTTAATCGGGGCGGTAGTGTGAAGAGAAGAGCTAAGGCGCACAGCAAGACCACAACGTGAAATAAGTTCACGCTTCACACCGAAAACCACCGGAAGTTATTCAAAAATACGCCTATAGGGCAGCGTAATAAATGACGATAGATTCTTTGCGCAGGTTATTAATTTCGCAGAGCGGAATCATTGGTTTATACCTTGGTTTGTAGTGTGAAAAAAGGGTTGCATATCGGGAATCTCTAAGAGTATAATGTATGCATAAGTATATAGTTATGGGAGATCGACAGAGCGTGACGGGCAGCGGATATGACAGGCAGTATCGACTGCTGTGCCAGGAAAGGGTAAGGTAAGAGATGAAGAATTATGAGAAACCGGCAGTGATCATTCCGGAGGGATTTGCGGAAGGTGTATATCTGGCAAGCGGAGCAGAGTCAGGCGGTGACAGTGTTTCCGATGTTACATACACGACGCGTATGGAGGATGCGTGGAGCGGCGTGAAGTATTGCTATGTGAACGTCACAAACAATGCAGACGCAGAGAAAGCAGACTGGCAGATTGTGCTCACGGCGGAGGGAACTCTCACGGGCGCACAGATTTATAATGGCTGGCTGGCAATCGCCACAGTGGACGGCAGCAAGATCACGGTGACACCGGGCGGCGGCGGAGTGCTCGCGGCAGGCGCGAGCGTCGAGATTCAGGTAGTAGTAAACTACAGTGGAGACACGATTGTGGTAAAATAACATATCATTGCTGGATATAAGAGATCAGGTGCGCGTATTACGCGCACCTTTTACTATGTACAGACCCGTGCGGCACGTTTTTATTCTTTGCGGCATACGATACATTGAGAAATAACGGCCGAACAGCCAGGAAAAGGAAGATGGCAATGTGCGTACTTCTGGGGGTAATGATACCATTTGTTGGAACTGCACTAGGGTCCGCAATGGTGTTTCTCATGAGAAATCAGATGAGCAGAGGGCTGCAAAAGCTGCTGCTCGGTTTTGCTTCGGGTGTGATGATTGCAGCGTCCGTATGGTCCCTTTTAATTCCGGCGATATCGCTCGCGGGAGAACAGGGAAAAGTCGCTTGGGTTCCGGCTACGGTAGGGTTTTTACTTGGAATGATTTTCTTTCTCGCACTCGGTGGTGTGATGCCGCACCTTCGCGTGGGGGGCGCGGAACTTCAGGGGCACAAGGCAGAAGGTAAGAAACGTACCATGCTGGTTTTGGCGGTGACACTGCACAATATTCCAGAGGGAATGGCAGTTGGAGTGACATTTGCAGGGGCAATGATCGGTGATATGGGCATTACGATGGCCGGAGCATTTGCGCTGGCGCTGGGTATCGCCATACAAAATTTTCCGGAAGGTGCGATTATCTCCATGCCATTGTGCAGCGAGGGCATTTCCAGGCGGAGGGCATTTTTTTATGGAGCAATGTCCGGGATTGTGGAACCGCTTGGAGCGTTAATCACGATATTTTTTACGCGCCGTGTGGTTTCGGTATTGCCCTATTTTTTGTCCTTTGCCGCGGGAGCGATGATCTATGTTGTGGTGGAGGAATTGATTCCCGAATTAAAGCAGGGTAAGGAGGAGGACAGCAGCGGAATCATCGGCGTGGCGGTTGGTTTTGTCCTGATGATGATATTGGATGTCGCGTTGGGATAAAGCAGGTAAAATCGAGGAAAAGTGCAGGATTTATCTGTGTTTGAGAGCTGCCAAAATCAGTTGATAAAGTGTCAAAAAATGGCAATTCATTGCAACCATATTTTATTACTGTTATAATAAAACACAAGTAGTTGTCGAAGTGTCGATTGGCGTCAGTGGCAAAGAGAGGAAAACAAGATATGACGATTGAGGTATGGAGAGACAACGAAAGACTGACGGTCAAGTTGATGGGCAGTCTGGATGAGATCGCCGCTGAACAGCTTGAGGAGACACTTAAGCATAGACTGATATCTGTTCATATGTTTGTTCTGGATATTGCGGGACTGACGTTCCTGTCTTATGCTGGTTTAAGGGTGCTTTATCGGGCACATCGGCTGATAAAGAAACAAAAGAGTGTGATGATGATTACGGGTGTCGGACAGGAGATGGAGCAGATTTTTCTGGAGACGGGGTTCCCGGAGGTTTTCGATTACTTTGCCGACTGACAAATGAGAAGGATGTTTGATGATTTTGCCGACTGACAAAAGAGCAATAAGTTTTCTTTTTTGTCGGCTGACAAATGAGCAGGGAAGTTTTCTTCTGCCCGCTGTTTTGTGCTTGCATACAACAGCGGGCAGATGTTTTACTCATGTTCCGGTATCTCTACCAGTGCGATGGTAGAATCTCCCAAAATCGCCTTTTCTACAACAGCTTGTGAGAGAAGCCTGAAATTTGAGCCGGAATTTGTAGCTCCCGTGAGAGTGTCAATTTCGGGAACCTCTGTCTGGCCATTGAGAAACGACGCGTAATAGCGGGTATACTCATTCGGGTAGGTGCCCATCTTGGTTTTCATATTGTTCATGTATACATTGTCCCAGCTTTTAATAAAACCGCTGGGATTTTCTGCATTGTATTCTGTGGTGACGATCTCGCCGTTTTTCACAGTGATCGTTACAAATTCTTTCCATCCGAAAGAATAATCCGTCATTTGTGCAGTGTATGTGCCGTCCTGCATCTGGGATTCTTTTTGTTCTATGCCGCAGCCGCCAAGCAGCAAAACCGCGGCGGCGAGTGTTCCTGCAATCTTCCAGTGTTTCATCGTTCTCTCCTCCTTATTTGGGCAGCGATGTTAATGAAATTGAAACTTTGCCAAAAGCTTATCAAGATTGTCTGCCTCCTGCTCTAGCTTTTCACTGGCGTCGGACATATGTTCCGCGCAATGTTGATTTTGGTCTGTAATCTTAGACATATCATCGATTCTGCCTGTCATCTTGTGAAGCGAAACCTCCTGCACGCTCACGGCCTCAGACAGACATTCCGTGATCTCTGTCACAGCGTCGGAGCTTTTGCTGATTTTTTCCAGGGCAGCAGAGGTTGTGGCCGTTAAGTCCACTCCTTTGGCGATCAATTTGCTGGAGGTTTCGATCATTGCCACGGTATTTTTGGCAGCATCCTCACTCTGTTCTGCCAATGTCCGGATCTCTTCGGCAACGACGGCGAATCCTTTTCCATGTTCTCCGGCTCTCGCTGCTTCGACCGCAGCGTTTAACGCCAATATATTCGTCTGTCTTGAAATGTCTTCGATTAACTTGCTGATCGCATTGATATCTTCGGCGTTTTTATTGATTGCCATCATAGCGCTTCTAAGATCGTTCATCTTTTCGTCACCGTTTGCAATCTCCACTGCGATCTCTTCTGCCCGCTGACGCGTTTCTCTTGTATTTTCTGTTACTTCGGCCAAATTGGTTTTGATGGTCTCCACTTCGCCGTTTAATTCATCCATAATCATGGTCTGATGCGAGACAGCCTGGTGAAGTTCATTGGAATTGGTTCCCATATTCTGGGCAGTGGCCATAAGCTGGGAAGCCGTCTGGCTGATCTGTTTCATAATCTGATTCAGGGAGACGATAATATGGGTGAGGGATTCTTTTACGACAATAAAATCTCCCTGATAATTTCCGTTTGCCGTCACATTGAGGTTTCCGTTTGAAATATCGTCTAATATTCTGCGTATCTCGCTCAGGTAATCGTTAATGTTACCAATCGTGGTTTTTAAAGTGGTGGACAGATATTCTACTTCGTCGCCGGTGCGTCTGACCTCGACCGGGGATTTTAAGCCGCCCTGTGAAAAGTCGTTCATCCGCACAATCGCTTTTTTCAACTGGCCTGAAATGACAGTCATAATCAGCCAGATAAAAATCAATGCCACGCCCAGAGCCAAAAACGTCGCCACCATAGTGTTTTTCACGGCGGTGTTCGTAGATTCGATATAATCGGTTTTAGGCACTTCGACGGCAAAAGACCAGAGCGTGCCGCGCACAGGGCAAAAAGCCACATAGGAATCCTGCCCGTTAAAAAATCCTTCCCCGGCGCCGGTTTCCCTGGTAATCATACGGTCGAAAATCTGATGCGCGGAGTCTGTTGTGTCGAGGTCATAGACGTTTAGTTCCTGCCGCACAATTTCCTCCTGCGGATGGCCGACGATTTTTCCTTCTTCATTTATGATTAAGGCCATACCGCTTTTACCGATGTGAATGGAGCCAAGGACATCCCGCAACATATCGTATTTATAGATTCCGACCAGATACGCTTCTGTGTTGCCATTATTTTTGACCGGCATCCCCATGGGAATGCCGACGTAAGTCTCTTCTATAACCGGATCTGCGATAGTCAGATTATCGGTCTGTGCCAAAAGATCATACCACGAGGCGTCTGCGAGGCTTTCATAAGTATGGCCATTTATAGCCAGTGCGTTTCCCTGGGTATCATAGACGCCGATTCCATAAAACTCATATGTATTGCGTGCGTGCTCCAATAAGGCTGCCATATCGCTTTGATTGTTCTGCCTCTCTGTGATTCTTTCGTCCGAGGCCAGGCTCATCATGCGATCCGCCATCAGGTGGATATCTGAGGCGACAGCCTTCGCCGACTGTTTAGCCATGGGCTGTAGCACATCCACAAGGATGGACTCGGTCAAACGTCCCATGGAATTTCGCAAAATCGCCGTGGATACCAGCATGACGCCGATAACAGCGGCCGTTGTCATAGTCATTACTTTAAATCGAATACTTCGTTTGATTTTGGCAGTTCTTGCGCGTTTCATTGTTCCATATCCTCTCGTTTGTCGATATAATGATAGTACATAAGTACTTTACATTTTTGCAATATTATAGTACAAGATATTATATTATGCAAGATGAAAAAAGTATAGGTTATTAGCTTGGAAACTTTATACCATAAATGAATAAATATACAAAATCGCATTTATCGGAAGTGATATACTTTTTATTCTCAGTATAATAGAAGCGGCGTCCAGCCGGCATCCTAATTGCCGGCGCTCTTGTTTTTGCCCGAACCTCCAAAACGCCGGGGTGCTAACGCATGCCTTTGGGACATCCAGCGATGATACACGTCTTTTCAAGGTTGGACAACCTCTTGTGTCCGTTCGCCCGGTGAAAGACAGAAATACATTTTGCGG
>CAJTYI010000057.1 GCA_910584215.1 uncultured Roseburia sp.
ACGTGTATCATAGCTGGATGCCCCAGAGGCATGCGTTAGTACCCCGGCGTTTTGGAGGTTCGGGCAAAAACAAGAGCGCCTGCAGTTAGGATGCCGGCTGGACGCCGCTTCCATATACTGATTTATTGAGATCTACACACATCATCATATGAAAGTTTATTTGGTCAAGCATCTCAATTCATAACGTATACGACTTAGTTATAAAATATAATAATATTTGGAGGATGCAGATGAAAAAAATTGCAATTCTGGGTTCCACCGGTTCCATCGGTACACAGACGCTTGATATTGTGCGGGAACAGGGGGATATCCGGGTGACGGCTCTGGCGGCGGGCGGCAATATCGCCCTGTTGGAGCGACAGATACGCGAGTTTGGGCCTGCTCTCGTGAGCGTGTGGGAGGAGGAAAAGGCAAAAGAACTGCGGATAAAGACGAAAGATCTGCATGTGCGTGTGGTTTCCGGCATGGATGGGCTGCTGGAAGTGGCGGCGGAGCCGGAGAGTGAGATACTCGTGACGGCGATTGTCGGGATGCTTGGCATACGACCGACGATCGCGGCGATTCGGGCAAAAAAAGCGATCGCGCTGGCCAACAAGGAGACGCTGGTGACGGCGGGGCACATTATCATGCCGATGGCGGCGGAGTATCAGGTGCCGATTCTGCCGGTGGACAGCGAGCACAGCGCAATCTTTCAGTCCATACAGGGGGCCGGCGGCAATCCGATTGAAAAGATACTCTTAACCGCTTCGGGCGGGCCATTCCGCGGCAAAACTCTCGCGGAGTTAGAGCAGATACAGGTGGAGGACGCGCTCAAGCACCCCAACTGGAATATGGGCAAAAAAATCACGATTGACTCCTCAACGATGGTCAATAAAGGGCTGGAAGTCATGGAGGCCAAGTGGCTGTTTGGCGTCGAGCCAAAACAGATTCAAGTATTGGTGCATCCGCAGAGCGTGGTGCACTCCGCGGTGGAATACGAGGACGGCGCAGTGATTGCCCAGCTTGGCGTGCCGGATATGAGGCTGCCGATTCAGTATGCGCTGTATTATCCGAAGCGCCGCGGCCTGTCGGGAAAGCGGCTGGATTTGTTTGAAACCGCAAATCTTTCATTTGAGAAGCCGGATATGGAGGTCTTTCGCGGGTTGGCGCTCGCCTATGAAGCTATGAGGCGTGGCGGCAATATTCCCACGGCGTTTAACGCGGCCAATGAGAGGGCGGTCGCACTGTTTTTGGACCGGAAAATACGTTATCTGGATATCCCGGAGACCATCGCCGCCTGTATGGAACACACGGCGTTTGTGAAGCATCCCGATGTGGAGGAGATTTTGCAGACCGAGCGGGAAACCTACGAATATATAGATACCATCTATGAGAACAAATAGTAAGACAGAGGAAGGTAATTGTACATGAAAATTGTGATAGCGATTCTGATATTCAGCTTGTTGATCATCTTTCATGAGCTGGGGCATTTTCTATTGGCGAAGGCGAACGGAATCCGTGTCAATGAGTTCTGCCTTGGCCTGGGGCCGAAGATTTTTTCCATTCAAAAAGGTGAGACGCGGTATGGACTCAATCTCTTTCCGATCGGCGGCGCCTGTATCATGGAAGGGGAGGATTCCGACAGCGAAGATGAGAGGTCTTTTGGCAAAAAGTCGGTTTGGGCGCGCATCAGCGTGGTAGTGGCAGGCCCGGTGTTCAATTTTATCATGGCATTCGTGTTTGCGTTTATTCTGCTCTGCAATATCGGCTATGATCTGCCGACCGTTTTAGATGTCGAGGCAGGTTATCCTGCAGCCGAGGCCGGGCTTATGGAGGGGGATACGATCGTGAAAATGAACCGTACCCGCATCCATTTTTTCCGTGAGATCAGTTCATTTACCCAGTTCCATGCCGGTGAGACCGTAAAGATCACGTATGAACGGGACGGTGAAACGTATACTACGACGCTCACGCCGCAGTATGACGAGGAACTCGGCTATTATCGGTATGGCATCTACGGGAGTAAGGAACGGCAGAGGGGCAGCGTCCTCTCTACGCTAAAATATAGTTTTTATGAGGTCGGATATTGGATCAAGCTGACGGTCAACAGTCTGCGCAGTCTCGTGAAAGGCATGGTGAGCGTCAATGATTTGAGCGGGCCGGTCGGGATTGTGGGTATGATCGGCGAAGGCTATGAGGCCAGCGTGCCGCTGGGCATAAAGGCGGTCATTATGCAAATGCTCTATGTCTGCATCTTTTTGTCGGCAAATCTTGGCGTGATGAATCTTCTGCCGCTCCCGGCCTTAGACGGCGGACGACTGGTGTTTTTGCTCATCGAGGCCATCCGGGGCAAAAAAGTGGACCCTGAAAAAGAGGGAATGGTTCATTTTGCGGGAATGATGCTTTTATTTTTACTGATGGGAATTGTAATTTTTAATGATATCCGCAAATTGATTTTATAAAAATACGGGAGAGTGCGTGATGACAAATGTTGTTCAAATCGGAAACAAAGTGATTGGTGGAAAGAATCCGATTCTGATTCAGTCGATGACCAATACAAAAACGGAGGATGTGGCGGCCACTGTGGCGCAGATACGGGCGCTTGCCGCGGCGGGGTGCGATATTATCCGCTGCGCCGTGCCGACGATGGAGGCTGCCGCTGCCTTAGAGGAGATCAAAAAACAGATTGACATTCCGCTGGTGGCGGATATCCATTTCGATTACCGGCTGGCGATCGCCGCGATGGAACACGGCGCGGACAAAATTCGCATCAATCCCGGCAATATCGGCAGCGCCGAGCGGGTAAGGGCGGTGGTGGATGTGGCAAAAGAGCGCGGCATTCCGATTCGCGTGGGGGTCAACAGCGGTTCGCTGGAAAAAGAACTGGTAGAAAAATATCACGGGGTCACAGCCAAGGGTATTGTCGAGAGCGCGCTCGACAAGGTAAAAATGATAGAGAATATGGGCTATGACAATCTTGTTATCAGCATCAAGTCCTCGGACGTGTTGATGTGTGTGAAAGCGCATGAGCTGATTGCCAAACAGACCGACCATCCACTGCATGTGGGTATCACGGAAGCGGGAACACTCATCAGCGGAAATATCAAGTCGTCCATTGGGTTAGGACTGATCCTGCATCAGGGCATCGGCGATACCATTCGGGTATCGCTGACCGGGGACCCGCTTGAGGAGGTCAAATCGGCGAAGCTGATTCTTAAGACACTCGGACTGCGAACAGGCGGAATAGAGGTGGTGTCCTGCCCTACCTGCGGAAGGACGAAGATAGATTTGATCGCGCTGGCTAACCAGGTGGAAAATATGGTGGCCGATATCCCGCTCGATCTTAAGGTGGCGGTGATGGGATGCGTAGTCAACGGACCGGGTGAGGCAAAGGAGGCCGATATCGGTATTGCCGGCGGCATCGGAGAGGGACTGATCATCAAGCACGGAGAGGTGTATAAAAAAGTGCCGGAGGGCGAGCTGCTTGCGGCGCTGCGCTATGAACTGCTGCACTGGGGTGAGGAAGTATGACCAAACCATTTTTTGAGGTATTTCCGACGTTGGAGGTCGGGGCAGACATGAAAAAGCTTTTGTCAGAAACGGAAGTGACAAAAGTGGGAATGAATCGTGATAAGACGGGATTGCGGGTATATCTATCCGGCTCCCGTCTTATTCATAAGAAGAAGATATATCAACTGGAGACTTCCATCCGCCAGCAGATTTTTGCGGGCAGGCAGATGGAGGTAAAAATTATCGAACATTACCGGCTTTCCGAACAGTATACGCCGCAAACGCTGCTGGAATTATATAAGGACAGTATCTTAGAAGAGCTAAAACATTACAGTCTGATGGAGTACAATCTGCTGCGGACTGCAAAGATGGAGTTCCCCGCAAAGAACCGGCTGCTGCTGACACTGGAAAATACGATTATTGCACAGACGCGCGCCGACGATATTGCGGAGTTTTTAGAAAAAGTGATCTGTGAGCGCTGTGGATTGGATTTGATCGTAGAGCTCGCCTATGAGGAGCCAAAAGAGAGCACGCACAGAAAGAACAGCGAGCTTCAGATTCAGATGGAGGTACATAATATTATGCAGCGGGTGAAGCTGCATAGGGAAGAGGACGGTGCAGGTGATGCCGCAGACAGCAACGCAGAAAGCTGCGCTGTTTCTAGTGCAAACCGGTCTGCGGGCGGCGCTGCCGCCGTGCCAAAGCGGCAGGTAGGCGACGGAGAGAATCAGGCAAAAGCTGCGCCGATGGCGGCTGCGTCTCAAAACAATAGCGGTTCTTTTTCATCCAGACGGGCAAAAAGCGGGAACAGGGCGGAGGGCGACGGAAAGAGGGCGTATGGCGCCCGGCGCGGAGCGCTTAAGCGCTCTGACAATCCAGATGTGATCTTTGGACGTGATTTTGAGGACGAAATCATGTCGATTGATAAGATCGAGGGCGAGATGGGTGAGGTTGCCGTACGCTGCAAGGTGATGACCTTAGAGAGCAGGGAGCTGCGCAATGAGAGATGTATTATAATCATGACCGTGACTGATTTTACGGATTCGATTACGGTAAAAATCTTTGTCGGCCCGGATGATGTGCAAACACTGAAAGAAAACGGCCTATGTGCGGGCGCTTTCTTAAAAATCAAGGGCGTCACAAGCCTCGACCGCTTTGACGGCGAGCTTGCCATCAATTCGGTGATTGGGATAAAAAAGGCCGCAGATTTTACCAGCGTGCGCATGGATACCTCCGTGACAAAGCGTGTGGAACTGCACTGCCACACAAAGATGAGCGATATGGATGGCGTGTCCGAGGTAAAAGATATCATCAAACGGGCCATGAAATGGGGACATAAGGCGATTGCCATCACCGACCACGGGGATGTGCAGGCGTTTCCAGACGCCAACCATGCGGTTTCACCGGATGACGATTTTAAAGTGATCTATGGGGTGGAGGCATATCTGGTAGACGATTTAAAGGATATTATCACGGGTTCCAAGGGACAAAAACTGGATGACCGGTATGTGGTGTTTGATCTCGAGACTACGGGTTTTTCGCCGGAGCGCAATAAGATCATTGAGATTGGGGCGGTGAAGGTGGAGAACGGTGTCATCGTGGACAAATTTTCTACCTTTGTCAATCCCAAAGAGCCGATACCGTATCACATCGAGGAGCTTACTTCCATCCGGGATGATATGGTGATCAATGCGCCGGAAATAGAAGATATTTTGCCGCAGTTTATCGCGTTTTGCCAGGGGGCGATCATGGTGGCGCACAATGCGGACTTTGATATGAGCTTTATCGTCAAAAACTGTGAGAGAGCGCGCATAGCGCATGATTTTACCGTTGTGGACACGGTGGCGTTGGCGCGCGTGCTCCTGCCGGGGCTAAGCCGCTTCAAGCTCGATACGGTGGCCAAAGCGCTGGGAATCTCGCTCGAGAATCATCACCGCGCCGTAGACGACGCGGGCTGTACCGCGGAAATTTTTGTGAAGTTTCTAAAAATGCTAAAAGAGCGGGGTGTCGAGGATTTGGATGGCGTCAACCAACTGGGGCAGTCATCGGTCGAGGCTATACTAAAAATGCCGTCCTATCATGCAATCATTCTGGCGGCCAACGATATCGGCAGAATCAATCTTTACCGTCTGATCTCTATGTCGCATTTAAAGTATTACAGGAGCAGGCCGCGGATTCCCAAAAGCGAGCTGGTCAAATACAGGGAGGGGCTTATTTTGGGTTCCGCCTGTGAGGCGGGGGAACTCTACCGCGCGGTCGTGGGCGGCAGGCCCCAGGAGGAAATCGTCAGGCTGGTAAAATTTTATGACTACCTGGAGATTCAGCCGCTTGGGAATAACGCTTACATGCTGCGCAGTGACCGGGAGTCGGCGGTCAACACGGTGGAAGACTTGCAGGAGATCAACCGCCGGATAGTAAAGCTCGGCGAAGAATTCCATAAACTGGTGGTGGCTACCTGCGACGTACATTTTCTGGACCCGGAGGACGAGGTTTACCGCCGCATCATCATGGCCGGCAAAGGATTTAAAGATGCGGATGACCAGGCGCCCCTCTATTTGCGGACGACGGAAGAGATGTTAAAAGAGTTCGCCTATCTGGGAAGCGCCAAGGCCGAAGAGGTCGTGATTACAAATCCGAACCGGATTGCCGATATGTGTGAGCGCATTGCGCCGGTGCGACCGGATAAATGTCCGCCGATCATTGAAAATTCCGACCAGATGCTGCGGGATATCTGTTATACAAAGGCGCACAGCATGTATGGGGACGAGCTGCCGGCGATTGTGAAAGAGCGGCTTGACAGGGAGCTAAATTCCATCATATCCAACGGATATGCCGTGATGTATATTATCGCACAGAAGCTGGTGTGGAAATCCAATGAGGACGGCTATCTCGTGGGTTCGAGGGGTTCGGTCGGTTCTTCCTTTGCGGCGACGATGTCCGGTATCACGGAGGTAAACCCGCTGCAGGCGCATTACCGCTGCGGCGTCTGTAAATACAGTGATTTCGATTCGCCGGAGGTCAAAGCGTTTTCAGGACGTTCCGGCTGTGATATGCCCGATAAAATATGTCCTGTGTGCGGGGAACTGTTAATCAAGGACGGATTCGACATACCGTTTGAGACTTTCCTTGGCTTTAAGGGAAACAAGGAGCCGGATATTGATCTTAATTTTTCCGGCGAGTACCAGTCGAAAGCGCACGCCTACTGTGAGGTAATCTTTGGCTACGGGCAGACTTACCGCGCCGGGACGATCGGTACGCTGGCGGATAAGACGGCCTACGGCTACATCAAGAATTATTTCGAGGAGCGGGGCGTGGGCAAGCGCAGCTGTGAGATCAACCGCATCGTGCAGGGGTGCGTGGGCGTGCGCAGGACGACCGGACAGCATCCGGGCGGCATCGTCGTGCTGCCGGTGGGGGAGGAGATCAACACGTTCACGCCCGTGCAGCATCCGGCAAACGATATGAATACGCCGACTGTCACCACGCACTTTGATTATCATTCGATCGATCACAATCTCTTAAAGCTCGACATACTCGGGCACGATGATCCGACGATGATTCGTATGCTCCAGGATTTGACCGGCATCGATCCGCAGATGATTCCGCTGGACGATGAGACGGTGATGTCTCTGTTTATGAATACGGACGCGCTCGGCGTGACGCCGGAGGAGCTAAACGGCATCCCGCTTGGCTGTCTTGGCATCCCGGAGTTTGGCACCGAGTTTGCGATGCAGATGGTTATTGACGCCAAACCGAAAGAATTTTCTGACCTGATTCGCATTTCCGGTCTCTCCCACGGCACAGATGTGTGGCTGGGCAACGCGCAGACGCTGATCGAGGAGGGAAAGGCTACGATTTCGACTGCAATCTGTACCCGCGACGATATCATGATCTATCTGATTCAGATGGGTATGGACAGCGAGGAATCCTTTACGATCATGGAGTCAGTGCGGAAAGGTAAGGGGTTAAAGGAAAACTGGGAGGCGGACATGACGGCACACGGCGTGCCGGACTGGTACATCTGGTCATGCAAAAAGATCAAGTATATGTTCCCGAAGGCCCACGCGGCGGCGTATGTAATGATGGCGTGGCGCATTGCCTACTGCAAAGTATTTTATCCGCTCGCCTACTATGCGGCTTATTTTTCGATTCGCGCCACCGGCTTCAATTACGAAATTATGTGCCAGGGAAAAGAACGGCTGGAATATTTTTACAGGGATTACACCCGCAGGAAAGATCAGCTCTCGAAAAAGGAGCAGGATGTCTACCGGGACATGAAGATCGTGCAGGAGATGTATGCGAGAGGATTTTCTTTTATGCCGATTGATATTTACCGGGCAAAGCCGGACCGTTTTCAGATCTTTGACGGCAAGTTGATGCCCGCCCTAAACACCATTGACGGCATGGGGGATTCGGCGGCCATCGGTGTGGCAGAGGCGGCAAAGGACGGGAAATTCCTCTCAAAAGATGACTTCAGACAGCGCGCGAAAGTGACAAAGACGGTGATCGACCTGATGGCTGATCTGGGGCTCTTGGGGGATTTGCCGGAGTCAAATCAGCTTTCGCTGTTTGATTTTGCATAAATTTTAGGTGAATGAAGACGATCTCCTTAAAAGCTGTACAAGTATAGGGTTGGAGGATATGCTCTCATATGGACTATAATGAAAATACGCTATGTTATGAAGATTATTGCAGACTGAGAGAAAGCGTTGCGTGGCTGAATTTTTCCGAAGAACAGGCAAGAAAGTCACTCGCCAATACGTTATATACGGTGACCGCAGCATGGGACGGTCAGGTAATCGGAATGGGACGGCTGATCGGTGACGGAATGTATTATGTCATCGTTGATCTTGTCGTACAGCCCGCGTACCAGAAGAAGGGAATAGGCGGTAAAATCGTGGATAAGATCGTGGAATATGTAAAGACGGAGACGCCGGCCGGAGGGCGTTCCAGCATACAACTGATCGCGGAAAAGGGAAAAGAAGCGTTTTACCTGAAAAGAGGATTTAAAATCATTCCCCACGAATATTGTGGCTGTGGCATGAGGAAAGTGATTCGCAATTGATGCTGTTTTATGGCACAAAGGCGGCGGTGTAGTATAGGCTACACCGCCGTTTTGGTTTCATATCCTATTCATTTCCCGCAGAACCCGGATGGAATGGTTCACGTCCGGCCGGAGCGGAAAGCTGCGTGCGGAAGAGAACATTTGACTGGAAATCACGGTAATAAATATATTGCCCTGTGATATTGAGATCGGTGTAAACGCCAAGGCTGATCTCTTGATAATCCTGCCCGTTCGTGTTAATGCGGCAGAGGGCGGGCGATTTTCCGCTTCTCTGAAAATAGATATAGCCGCCGGCTATATTGTAGCGGTCAATACGGTCGTCGCATAAGATCTGTTTTTCCCCTGTTGCGAGATTAATTTTCGCCAGTTTATAGTTATTATTGCAATCCAGATAATAGATTACATTGCCGTTTTCGGTGGCAATCGGCGACCAGCAGTTGTCAGAGTATATGTTTTCCCTGGAGTTGGAGACCGTGTTCAAACGCCAGATGTCGTGATTGCCTTCGATGCCATTATAATAAATGTATTGGCCGTTGACGCCGCATGTGTAGTAGGGGGTGTTGTCGATCTTTTCCTGCTCCGTCCCGTCGATCTTGACGCGGTAAAGACTGGTGGCGTCTTCTTTGTCGTAGCGCAGATAATAGACATAATTGCCCACTAATGCGGCGTAAAGGCAGGGGGCGCGGTCAAGTACCTTGGAATTTCTGTCGTCGCCGTTTCGGCCGATGCGCATGAGCATATCGTTGTCAATACTTAAAAACGAAAAGGCTCCTGTGTTGGCTCTTGGATTGTTGCAGACATAGTACACATAGTTGCTGTCGGCGTTTATGTAGGTGGCAGTATCGTTGCTTAGTTTTTTTAAATCGGAGCCGTCGGTGTTCATGCTGTAAAGCTTATATTCGTCGGAGGGATTTGCGAAAAAAATCACGCCGCCGTTTTCACAGAACAATCCCGTATTATAGAGGTTGCCTGGCGTGTTGCCGTTGACGTAGGAATCGTTGAACTTGGTTTTTTCGGAATTTTTTTGAAGCAGGAGGGCCGCTGTGAGACCGCCCGCAATGAGTATCAGCACCAGGATTAATATGATTTTTTGTTTCATAGTCTGCCTCGTTTCCGCACGATCGAACGTGCATTGCGTAATGTTGATGTCTCTATAATTATACATTCTTGCGGCGATAAATACAAGAGGGCAGACGCGGGGATTGGGGCGGATTTTTTTCGGGTGTTTACGTAATAATAAAAATTCAAATAATTGTCAGAAAAAGGATTCGTGTTCTTGATATTATGCGCTAAAAGTACTATGATAGAGGTAATAGAACATAAGAAATAAAAAGAATAAGACAGAGCAGGCTGCAGTGCCCTTTTCTGTCAGTGAAAAAGAAAGGCAGGATAGACTTACGTGAGAGATTTATCGGAATTACGTGAAGAGATTGATCAGATTGACCGGAAGCTGGTGGAGCTGTATCAGGCGCGCATGCAGATAACGTCTGAGGTTGCGGCCTATAAAATAGCACATGAGAGACCGGTTTTTGACAGAGACAGAGAGATTTCCAAACTGGAAACGCTCTCGGCATACGGCAGTACGCCTTTTCACAAGCAGGGAATCCGGGAACTGTTCGAGCAGATTATGTCAATCAGCAGGAAGCGGCAGTATCAGCTTTTGAATGAGAGCGGCAGGGGAGAGCAGATGGACTATACACAGATTGCGGCTCACGATTATCAGGGGGCGAGAATCGTGTACCAGGGCATGGAGGGCGCCTATGCGCAGCAGGCGCTGCAGGAATATTTCGGAGAATATGCGGGAAACTCTTATCATGTCGAGACCTGGCGTGACGCCATGGAGGCGATTGGAAATGGCGAGGCGGATTATGCGGTGCTGCCTATTGAGAATTCCTCTGCCGGCATCATATCAGAAAACTATGATCTTTTGACCGAATATGACAACTGTATCGTGGGCGAGCAGATTATCAAAGTCGATCACGCGCTGCTTGGACTTCCCGGAGCATGTCTGTCGGACATTACCGACGTGTACTCGCATCCGCAGGCGCTGATGCAGTGCAGCAGGTATTTGGAGACAAACAAGAAATGGGAGAGGCACAGTCTGAAAAATACGGCGGTGGCTGCGCGTAAAGTGCAGGAAAAAGCAGATGTGCACCGGGCGGCGATCGCCAGCGGGCTTACAGCCGAGATCTACGGGCTTAAAGTGCTCGATACGGCCATCCAGAACAACAGGACAAACGCGACGCGCTTTATCATTGTGGCAAAGGGGCATGTGTTTACGCCCGACGCCAGCAAAATCAGTCTCTCCTTTGAAGTCGCACATGAGACTGGTTCGTTGTACCATATGCTGTCACATTTTATTTATAACGGCCTCAACCTCAACCATATCGAGTCGCGGCCGGTGCAGGGGAAGACCTGGGAGTACCGTTTTTTTGTGGATTTTGAGGGGAATCTTGGCGATGCGGCGGTTTTGAATGCCCTGCGGGGCTTAAAAGAAGAGGCGCTTTGCGTTCAGATCTTGGGTAATTACTGATAAAAACGGAGAGGTTTGGTTATTCCAATGAAAAGCACAAAAAATTTGATCTTATACAAAGAGTTTGAACATGGCGAGCTGTTTTATCACATGACCTGGCTGATGGAACATTATCAGGTTGTAAGCGAAGATAAGGAGAAGATGGAGGAGCTTTTGTATGACTGCTTTAAGCAGCTTACGGAGCTTGCCGAAAGCCACGGCTTTGAGGGCAACCTCTGGCACAATTTTCTGGCATTTCTCATGGTAAACAACGAAAATGCCTACAGTCGTTCCTGCGAGATCAAGGGAAAAACGGAAGGGTCGATCAATGAGATCGCATATCACGATTTTGCCATACTAAAAGATTTTTTTGATTTTGACCTCAGAGAGATTGGGACCTGTTTTGGCGTGGACTGTATAGATGCGCTGCTGGACTATAAAGCCACGACGGATGGGGGCAAGTTTTTTAATAAGCGCATCCGCGACCGCATCGGCGAATTGTGCAGCCATTTGGAGCAGGCGAAAGATACGGCGGCTTTTGCGGAGGCGGTGACCGGATTTTACAAGGACTTTGGCGTCGGCAAGCTGGGACTGCATAAGGCATTTCGGATTCAGCACAGGGAGGACGGCGCACAGATTGTTCCGATCACCAATATCGCCCATGTGCATCTCGACGACCTGGTAGGTTATGAGCTCGCCAAGCAGAAGCTGATCGACAATACCCAGGCGTTTGTCTTAGGAAAGCCCGCCAACAATTGTCTGCTCTACGGGGACGCGGGCACCGGCAAATCAACCAGCATCAAAGCGATCGCCAACCAGTACTACGGCAGTGGGCTTCGATTGATTGAGATATACAAACATCAGTTCGTGGATTTAAACGACGTGATCGCGCAGATCAAAAACCGCAATTACAAGTTTATTATCTATATGGATGATCTGTCTTTCGAGGAATTTGAGATCGAATATAAATACCTGAAGGCGGTCATTGAGGGCGGACTTGAGAAAAAGCCGGAGAATGTGCTGATCTATGCCACCTCCAACCGCCGTCACCTGATTCGTGAGAATTTCAGGGACAAAGAGGAAATTCGCGAAGATATGCATACCTCCGACACCGTGCAGGAGAAGTTATCATTGTATGCACGTTTTGGCGTCAGTATCTATTTTGGCGCCCCGGACAAAAAAGAATTTCAAGGCATTGTCTGTTCGCTGGCTGCGAGGCATCAAATCAAGATGCCAAAGGAGGAATTATTGGCGGAAGCAAATAAGTGGGAACTCTATCACGGCGGATTGTCAGGCAGAACGGCACAACAGTTTATCAATTACCTGCTCGGAAAGCAGGAACAGTGACAGCCATTTGGCAGGAGGAAAGGCGGGAGGAGTCTATGGCAATCTATACATTCGCGGCTCTTTATATTGGTTCGTACGAAGTGGGAATGAAGATTTTTGAATTATCGGCAAAGAAAAAGCTGCGGGTCATCGACTATGTCAGAAAGAGAATCGAGATCGGCAGAGACACCTTTTCCAAAGGGAATATCGGCTATGAGATGGTCGAGGCTTTGTGCGATACGTTAGAGCAGTATGTGCAGATCATGAAAGAATATAAAGTGGAGGCTTACGAGGCTTACGCCGCCACGGCGCTCCGCGACTCGGGAAATGAACTGTTTATCTTAGACCAGATCAAGATACGGACCGGGCTGACGGTGCAGGTGCTAAGCAATTCCGAGCACCGTTTTATCAATTACCAGTCGCTCGCGGCGCGCGAGGAGTTTGAGGACATGGTAAAAAAGGGCGCTGCGGTCATTGACGTGGGCGGCGGCGGTTTGCAGATTACCGTATTTAAGGAGGGCAATATCGTAAAGACCGAACATCTGGCGCTTGGGGCCATGCGCCTTAGGGAACAGCTCGAAAAACAGAGTGTGGGGTTAGAGCAGTACGAATTGCAGATTGAGGAGACCGTAAATAAAGAGCTGGAAGTGTTCTCGGCGATGTATATGCAGGGGGTCGATATCTCTTATCTGATTTTCATTGGCGACTACATTACGGAGATTATGTCGCGGGCAGAAAAAAACCATAGCGATAAGACGGTGAAAGCAGAGAAATTTGTCCGCTACTTAGAGCGGCTGCGCCAGAAAAATATCGAGCAGATCTGCGCGGAGCTCGGTCTCTCCAATGACAATGATCCGCTGGTTGTCCCTTATATGATCGTGTTTGGCTGTATGGCTAAAAAACTGGGGGCAGAGGAGCTTTGGGTGCCGGGAGTGAGCATCAGTGACGGCATTGCCTGCGGATATGCGCTCAAACATAATATTTACCGGATTCCCCATGATTTTGAGCAGGACATTTTATCGGCGGCCAGAAGCCTTGCAGGCAGATATTTGAGCTATTCTCCGCACATTGAAGCGCTGTGCGCCATGTCGACGCTTATTTTTGATACGATGAAAAAAATGCACGGACTCTCGAAACGGGAGCGCCTGTTGATTCAGGTGGCGGCGATTTTGCACGACTGCGGCAAATATATCAGTTTTGCCAACGCGCCGCAGTGTTCTTACGATATCATCATGGGTTCGGAGATCTTGGGATTGACGCATCACGAGCGGGAGATCGTCGCCAACACCGTGCTGTATAACACCTATACGCTGCCGGATTATCACGAGGCAACGCAGCAGATGGATCATGAATCCTATCTGACCGTGGCAAAGCTGTCCGCGATTCTTCGCGTATCAAATGCCATGGACAGAAGCCACAAGCAGAAGTTTAAGAATGTTAAGGCCGCCGTACGCGGGAAAGAGCTGGTGATTACGATCGAGACAGAAGATGATATTGCGCTCGAAAAGACACTGTTTCACGCAAAGACCGCTTACTTTGAAAAAGTATTCAGCATAAAGCCGGTGGTGAAGCGCAAGCGCATCTATAAAGTTTGAGTTAAAGTTTGTGTGGAGGTATTTCATGGATAAGAAGGCAGATTTTAGCAATCCCAAGTATTATGAGAACAGGGAGTTAAGCTGGTTAAAATTTAACGGCAGAGTGTTAAACGAGGCGAGAGACAAAAAGATTCCGCTGCTGGAGCGTTTAAAGTTTATCAGTATCACTTCCTCTAATCTGGATGAGTTTTTTATGGTCCGCGTTGCTTCCCTGCGGGATATGGTGCATGCGGACTACCGCAAATGCGACATTGCGGGCATGACGCCCAAAGAGCAGTTGGCTGCGATCAACACCCACACCAGGGAGCTTGTCAATTTGCAGTATCAGACATACAACCGTTCGCTGGTGCCCCTGATGCATCAGAATCAGATCTTTGTGCTGGATGCTTACGAAAAATTAAACGAAGAGCAGGCCGCGTTTGTGGATCGCTATTTTGAAGAAAATGTATATCCGGTGCTCACACCGATGGCGGTGGACGCCTCTCGGCCGTTTCCGCTGATACGCAATAAGACCTTAAATATTGCGGCGCTGCTTTCCAGAAAGCGCGAGTCGGGTTCGGTGGGCAAACTGCCGGGCAAAAAAGAAGGCAAAAAAGTCACCTACGAATTTGCCACTGTGCAGGTGCCCGGAGGACTGCCGCGTCTGGTGCAGGTGCCAAGCGAGGACGGACTGGGCGTCACCTTTGTCCTGCTCGAGCAGATTATCGAAAAGAACATACAAAAGCTTTTTTTAAACTATGATATCATCTGTGCCTACCCGTACCGCGTCATGCGCAACGCCGATCTGACGATTGATGAGGACGAGGCGGAGGACTTATTAAAAGAAATACAAAAGCAGTTGAAAATGCGTCAGTGGGGAGAAGTCATCCGTCTGGAAGTCGAGACGGATATCGACAAGCGGCTTTTGCGCATCCTCAAATCGGAGCTCGGCGTGGCCGAGGAGGATATCTTTGAAATAGCAGGTCCCATTGACTTTACATTCCTGATGAAAATGTATGGTCTCGAGGGATATCCCCATCTGCGCTATGAACCCTATAAGCCGCAGCGGGTGCCGCAGATCGAGCCGGGGACCAATATATTTGATGAAATTAAAAAAGGGGATATTTTGCTGCACCATCCGTACCAGACATTCGAGCCGGTGGTAGATTTTATCCGGCAGGCATCCAAAGACCCCGATGTGCTCGCCATAAAGCAGACGCTCTATAGGGTGAGCGGCAACTCGCCGATCATTGCCTCCCTGGCGCAGGCAGCGGAAAACGGCAAACAGGTCTCGGTTTTGGTTGAGCTTAAGGCGCGCTTTGACGAGGAGAATAATATTGTCTGGGCGAAGAAACTCGAACAGGCGGGCTGCCATGTCATATACGGACTGGTGGGACTGAAAACGCACAGCAAGATCGCGCTTGTGGTGAGAAGGGAGGAGGAGGGCATCTGCCGCTATGTGCATCTTGGCACAGGCAATTATAACGATTCCACGGCGAAGCTCTATACCGACTGCGGTATCTTTACCTGCAATGAGGCGATCGGGGAGGATGCCACGGCAGTCTTTAACATGCTCTCCGGCTATTCGGAGCCGCTCTCGTGGAACCGGCTGGCCGTTGCGCCGCTGTGGCTGCGCAGCAGGTTTATGAGCCTGATTGAGCGGGAGACGAGACACGCGAGAGCCGGAAAAACGGCAAAGATTATTGCCAAGATGAATTCTTTATGCGACGAGGGCATTATAGCGGCTCTTTACGAGGCGTCCGCCGCCGGGGTTTCGATACAGTTGATTGTGCGGGGCATCTGCTGTCTGCGCGTGGGGATTAGCGGAGTCAGCGAAAATATAATGGTGCGCTCCATCGTGGGCAATTTCTTAGAGCACAGCCGTATCTTTTATTTTGCTAACGATGGGCAGGAGGAGCTTTATATGGGCAGCGCCGACTGGATGCCGCGCAATCTTGACCGCCGTGTGGAAATCATGTTTCCTGTCTTGGAGGAGAGAATCAAAGAGCAGGTCAAACATATCCTGGAGACGGAGCTGGCGGATAACACAAAGGCACATGTGCTTAGGGCCGACAGCAAGTACGAGAAAGTGGATAAACGCGGCAAAGTCCTGGTAGATTCCCAGGCAAGGTTCTGCGAGGAGGCGGTCGCGGCGGTTCCAAAACCGGATAATGTATATAAAGACAGAGTATTCATTCCGGCCAATGCATAAGGGGCAGCATGACAGAGCCCGGAACAATTATTGGACATAAAAATGGACAAAAATTGTTCTGTCAAAGAAGGCGCTGGAAGAGCGGATGCGGTACTGGAAAAACAGAGGATACGATGACAGAGCGGATGCGGTACTGGAATAGGAGGCACATATGAATCGTAAATTATTATTTGTGGATTTGGATGGCACCTTGATGAGTGATGACGGAACGGTTTCTCTGCGCAACAGGGAGGCGATTCATCAGATGGTAAAAGAGGGACACTATATTGCCTTTGCGACCGGACGCCCGGTCGAGTCTGCGAGAGCATTTGCGAAGGAGCTCAAATTGACGCAGACCGGGTGTTATATCGTCGCCTTTAACGGTGCGATTTTTTATGATTGTGCCGCGGACCGCATCCTGTTTCGGCGTTCGATGCCGGTCGAGGTAGTGCTGGAGCTGTTTGAACGGGCGCAGAAGGCGGGGATTTATGTGCACACATACAATAAGATGGATGTGTTAGCCGTTCGCCATACAAAAGAACTCGACTCCTATTTAAAACGCACCAATCTGACCTACAAGCTGGCGCACAACATTATGGATATCTTAGAGGAGGAGCCGCCGAAAGTGCTTTTGATTGATCTGAAAGGGAAAGAGCGTCTGGTGCGGTTTCAAAAAGACAATGCCGCGTGGGCAAAAGGAAAGACTAACAACTTTTTTGCCAGCGATGAATATCTCGAATATTGTCCCGACCAGACAGGAAAGGAGATCGGCGTGAAATATCTGACCGATATCTTAAGTCTGCCTTTTGAGAGTACCATTGCAGTCGGGGACGAACAGAATGATATCCGTCTGATTGAGGAGGCATGTATGGGCGTTGCGGTCAAAAATGCGGTGCCTGCCGTAAAAGAGGCGGCAGATTTCGTGACGGAGAGCGACAACAATCACGATGCCATCGCGGAAGTGATCGAGCGCTTTGTGCTTTAATATTGAGAGAGAAATGTTTGACATACATACTTGATGCGAAACGGCGTTTATGCGGCAGAGAAAATCTGACATTTTGCTCGCCTCCTTGGCATAAAACGCTTCGGAATGGAGGAAAAGATGAATCACATATACGAGAAGTTACAGAAAGCTTACCGGAGTTTTCAGGAAAAAATCGAGTTCAGGCCGCAGGTGGCCTTGGTTTTGGGGTCTGGCCTGGGCAATTACGGAAATCATATCCATGTGGAAGCAACGCTTGCTTACAGTGAGATCGAAGGATTTCCTGTGTCTACGGTGCCGGGGCACACGGGGCGTTACATCTTTGGCTATGTGGGCGAAGTGCCCGTTGTCTGTATGCAGGGGCGCGTTCACTATTACGAGGGCTACGAGATGTCCGATGTCGTTTTGCCAATCCGGTTGATGAAGTTAATGGGGGCCAATACACTGTTTCTCACCAATGCAGCCGGAGGGATTAAGCAGGGGATGCATGCCGGCGATTTGATGTTGATAACCGATCAGATCGCGAGCTTTGTGCCGTCGCCGCTGCGCGGGGCCAATATCGACGAGCTAGGCGTGCGTTTTCCTGACATGAGCCGCGTCTACGATCTCCGTTTGCAAAGGCTGGCAAAAAAAGCGGCGATGGACTTAAAGATCGACCTGCAGGAGGGCGTTTATATCCAGTTGCCCGGCCCGCAGTTTGAGACGCCGCACGAAGTTGCCATGTGCCGGACTTTAGGAGCCGATGCGGTGGGCATGAGCACGGCATGTGAAGCGATTGCCGCAAAACATATGGGGATGCATGTGGTCGGGATTTCCTGCATCTCCAATCTTGCCAGCGGCATCAGCCCGTTTTCCCTCTCCCATGAGGAGGTGCAGGAGACGGCGGACCGCGTGGCGGAACAGTTTGAAAGCCTGGTAACGAGAGTGATCTGCCAGATATAAGCAAAGAGAGGGAGAACAAGTGAAGATACGCTTTTACAATGCCAAAATCTTACAGACGCACGAGAATCACACGTTTTCTGTATTGGACGGGGAACTGTGGGTCGAGGGACAAAAGATTACATTTGTCGGAACCGCCAACGAGGCGGCGGGGCGAAAGCCGCCTTGCTGGGAGAGGGAATTCGACGTGCAGGGCAATCTTTTGATGCCCGGCTTTAAGGATGCCCACACGCATACGCCGATGACCTTTCTGCGCTCCTTTGCGGACGATTTACCCCTTAAGGAGTGGCTGCATCAGAAAGTTTTTCCCAAAGAGGCGCTGCTGACAAAGGAAGCCGAATACTGGTTTTCTCTGCTTGGCATCATGGAATATTTAACCAGCGGCATCACGTCAGGGTTTGACATGTACTTTCTGACAAAGGCGGTGACAAAAGCGGTGGCAGACAGCGGCTTTCGCATGGTGCAGACCAGCGGCGTCAACGATTTTGCCAGCTCGCCGGAGGAGATGGAGGAAGAATATTGGTACGTCAACGAGCTCTGTGACAGGACGTCCTATCTGGTGGGATTTCATGCCGAGTATACGACGTCCCTGGAAAAGATGCGCAGTGTGGCGGCGGTGGCCGAAAAATTAAAATCGCCGGTCTGGTTTCACAATGCGGAGACAAAACAGGAGGTGGAGGACTGCAAAAAGCGTTACGGAATGACACCGACACAGCTTGCGGAGGAATTGCAGATGTTTAACCATGGCGGCGGTGGATACCACTGTATCTGGCTGGAAGAGGACGATTTTGAGATCTTCAAACAGCGGGGCCTTACTGTGGTGACCAATCCGGCGTCCAATCTGAAGCTGGCTTCCGGCATCTGTCCCGTCAAACGCCTGGTCGATGAGGGGATATCTGTAGCGGTCGGCACCGACGGCCCGGCCAGCAACAATTGCCTCGATATGTTTCGCGAGATGTTTCTTGTGGCGGCGCTCGCCAAAGTGCGTGAGATGGATGCTAAATGCGTGGCCGCCGAGGAAGTGCTTTATATGGCGACGGCGGGCGGCGCTCAGGCGATGGGGCTCTTCGATTGTGACGGTTTGGCAGAGGGCAAGTGTGCGGATATCATTATCATCGATTTAGAGCAGCCCAATATGCAGCCGCAGCATAATATCGTGAAGAATCTCGTCTACAGCGGCAGCAAGCAAAATGTAAAGATGACGATGGTCGATGGAAGAATACTCTACGAGGACGGTAAATTTGACATTGGTTTTGCGCCGGAGGAAATCTATCGCAGGGCGGCAGAATTTGCGGGGAAACTGTGAAAGAATGATCTTGTCAGAAAAAGAAGAGGCGTTAAGAGAAGCGAAGTTGTTGCTGCGACACAGAGATTTGCAGACATCGTAAATGGGAAGTATGGAGATAAGAAGCACAAATTTGCTGCAAAATGACAGCAAATGATGCGGTATGGAGGAATCGGATGCGGGTGATATTTATTCATCACAGCTGCTTTTTAGTGGAAGCAGATGAAAAAGTTTTATTATTTGATTGGTTTGACGGTGATAAGTTAGAGGAGCATCATTTTGGCGGCGTGCTGCCGGAGTATGAACCGGACACGCCGTTTTATGTGTTTGCCAGCCATAAACACAGAGACCATTTCGATCTCGATGTGCTGCGTTTGGCGGACAGATA
>CAJTYI010000058.1 GCA_910584215.1 uncultured Roseburia sp.
TAGTACCCCGGCGTTTTGGAGGTTCGGGCAAAAACAAGAGCGCCTGCAGTTAGATGTCTGCTGGACGCCGCTTCCATGTACTGAAAATAAAAAGTAAATCACTTCCGATAAATGCGATTTTGTATATTTATTCATTTATGGTATAAAGTTTCCAAGCTAACAATCTATACGTTGTAGTCATACAAAGGAGGTGATTGCTACGGAAATTATTTTAGAAGAGTACGGTGAGACATTACTGGGGTTACTGGCCGGCTTTGCAGTGATTGCCATGTTTGCAGGACTGTTATTATATATCACATCTTTTTGAGGCAGTCTGCCCGAAAATATGCGATGAACAATGGAGTAGGAGTCGATTTACACGCAATCAAGGATATTTGTAAGTAGTTAAAAGACGCAAAATCAATCATGAAAATTTACAATTATGCAAGATAACATAAGGAGGAAGTTTTAATCAATCATGAAAATTTACAATGATACAAGATAACATAAGGAGGAAGTTTCTATGGAGTTTTTATCGGAGCATTTTGGTGTCGGTTTTTTGTATCTGGCGGCAGGTAGTATTTTGATTGGTATGTTGGCCGGATTTTTAAGACATGGAGGCTTGATTTATCGCCTGGTAAGTTCGTTTCTGCTAATGATATGCGGCGCATAGATGGCAGTTTGGATATAGTTGCAGGGGGATGTAGAAGATGGAACAGGTATTACATACTTATGGAAAAACGTTGTTGGCAATTCTGACTACCGGAATTTTGCTGGCGTGGATTTTTCGGGGGATAGAAGATGACAAGGGCAATCAGGGCATTTTACACATTGCAGGTGCAAATGTTGGAAGCGCAGAGGCACGTCCCGAGGAATATGTGGAGTTTGAAGGATTCTTAAACGAGGGAGCCTGTGAAAAACCGGTGATCACATATTGTCAGGCGGGTAGCTTACAGACAGGAGCAATTGATTTGTGTGACTGTATCAAGGCGGTAGATTGCGTGGGGAATGACTTGCAGGTTACAATCATAAGCTGCATGGACCCGTATGATATGCTGATGGTGCCATATAGCGGACAGTCCGGCTATATTTTTGCGGAGCCTGGAATTTATACGGTGCAAGTGTCGGCAATGGACGAGGGCAGGAGAAAAACAGTCTGCCGCATACAGATTCCGGTACAGAAAAGCCTGTGACGTCGTCGGGCATAAAAAATGCCGCTTATGCGGCGGAATGAGGGAAATATGAGAAACATGGCAATGATGGTCATTAGTATGATATTAGGTATGCTTACTTTGGCAATGGCTTTTTCGATTTCACAGAGAGCCAACTGTGCGACGGAGGTACACAGTAATCTCTCCACAGCCGGGGAGCAGACGTTGCGTCAGTTGACAAAAGAAAACGGCGCGCTTACGGAAGAGGAACTGTTGGCTTATTTTGTGCAGCAGTTGGTGGTTTCTATGGATGCCGAAGCTGATTTAAAAGTGGATATCGCTGGACTGGATATACAAAAAGGCCTCCTCTCCACCAGGATCAGTCAGATTTTTGCATATCCCAATGGAAAGGAGGGGCGTGTGTGCCATGACAGGACGGTTATTCTTGAGCAGGCTCCGTAGGAAGTGGTTTTTGGATGTAGATTTTTTCGATGCGGTTTTTGTCCATTTGCTCTGCGCGAAGCAGGATGCCATCTTCCGTGGTAATGTATTCAGCGGGTGATGGTACATGGTCGAACAGGCCGATCAGGTAACCGCCGATCGTGTCATAATCTTCTGATTCAAAAGGAAGCCCTAACTTTTGACAGATATCCTCCAAATTGGCGGAACCGAGCACGATATATTCCGTTTCGCTCATTTTGAAGATAGAATCCTCTTCATCCATATCGTACTCATCGCGTATTTCACCTACAATCTCCTCCAACAGATCTTCCAAGGTAATCAGACCTGCGGTGGAGCCGTATTCGTCCAATACGATCGCGATGGAGATTGTGGATTTGCGCATTTCTATTAACAGTTCCGCAGTATTTTTGTGTTCATAAGTGAAATAGGGCTCGCGCATGATGTTGGCCACGGAAAAGTGTTCTTTATCCTCATACAAAAGCAGGTCTTTCATGTTCAAGATACCTACGACATTGTCTGTGGTGTCCTCATAGATTGGAATTCTGGTATACTTATCCTGTTTAAAAATAGAGATCAGTTCGTCATAGGTACTATTGATGTTGGCAAATGTCATATCTATGCGGGGAACCATGACTTCTTTCGCCTGCGCGTCGGAGAAATCGAAAAGATTGTTGATCATCTCATGTTCTTCCGTCTCGATGACACCCGATTCGTGGCTGACATCTACGATGGTGCGCAGCTCTTGCTCCGTCATCCGTTGGCCACCTGCGTTTGGATTGACGCGCAGCAGCATCAAAAAGCCCAGAGACAATTTATTGACGATAAAAATAAAGGGTGTCAAAACCTTGATGAGTAAGGTAATTACCCCGGAATAGGTCAGGGCAATCTTGTCTGCGTGAATGGTGGCTAAAGTCTTTGGAGAGATCTCGCCGAATATCAGAATCAGCAGCGTCAAAATTCCTGTCGCGATGCCTGCCCCCACACTTCCCCAGAGCTTGATCGCGACAGAGGTGGCGATGGAGGAGGCGGATAAATTGACAATGTTGTTTCCGATCAGTATCGCGCTTAGCATCTTGCCGGAATCATCAGTGATGCGAAGCACTCGTTTGGCGCGCTCATTGCCTTCTTCTGCCAGAGAGCGCATCCGCATCCGGTTTGCTGTCGTAAGTGCCGTTTCTGCCGAGGAAAAGAAAGCAGAAAGGAGTAATAAAATTGCTAATATTATTAATTGAAATATCGATGCCGAGTCCAAGAATATTCACCTCAAATAAAAATTAATCTTTATTATTCTTCAATGCTGTAATTCGGGGCCTCTTTGGTGATATGGATATCATGCGGATGACTCTCGCGCAGGGCAGCGGCTGAAATCTTTACGAACTTGCCCTTGGTTTTTAAATCTTCAATTGTTTGACAGCCGCAATAACCCATACCAGAGCGAATACCGCCGATTAACTGGAATATCGTATCCTCCACGGTGCCTTTGTAGGCAACCCGGCCTTCCACTCCCTCTGGGACCAGCTTCTTTGCCCCCTCCTGGAAATAGCGGTCTTTGCTGCCATTTTCCATTGCCGCTAGGGAACCCATACCACGGTATACTTTATATTTTCTGCCCTGGTAAAGCTCGAAAGTGCCAGGGGCTTCGTCACAGCCCGCAAAGATGCTTCCCATCATGCACACATTAGCGCCTGCGGCGAGTGCCTTTGTCATGTCACCGGAGTACTTGATACCGCCGTCTGCGATGATTGGGGTGCCGGTTTCCTTTGCGACATTATAGCAGTCCATAATGGCGGTAATCTGCGGGACGCCGATACCTGCGACGATACGGGTCGTACAGATCGAGCCAGGGCCGATACCTACTTTTACCGCGTCGGCGCCTGCCGAGATCAGATCGCGGGTTGCCTCACCGGTCGCCACATTTCCGGCGATTATCTGTAAATCCGGGTATGCTGTTTTGATTTTCTTTACGGCCTCCAGAATATTCTTCGAGTGGCCATGCGCAGAATCTAACACAATGACATCGACATGCGCATGGACAAGAGCCTCCACGCGCTCCATCATATTTCCAGTGATGCCCACACCCGCACCGCAGAGCAGGCGGCCTTGCGAGTCTTTAGCGGAGAACGGATACTTAATCTGTTTTTCAATATCTTTGATTGTAATCAGACCTTTTAAATGGAAATTTTCATCGACGATCGGAAGTTTTTCTTTGCGCGCCTTTGCCAAAATATTTTTGGCCTCGTCCAGTGTGATGCCCTCTTTGGCTGTGATGAGTCCCTCCGAAGTCATACATTCGCTGATTTTTTTTGTAAAATCTTTTTCAAATTTTAAGTCGCGGTTCGTGATAATACCGACCAAACGGTCCGATTCGCAGATTGGAACGCCGGAAATGCGGAATTTGCGCATCAACTCCTCCGCATCCTGCAGCGTGTGGGTGGGAGAGAGGAAAAACGGATCTGTGATGACGCCGTTTTCAGAACGTTTTACCATATCGACTTCATTGGCCTGAGCCTGGATGGACATGTTTTTGTGAATGATGCCGATACCACCCTGCCTTGCCATGGCGATCGCCATTCTATGTTCGGTAACCGTGTCCATCGCTGCGCTCATCATCGGTATATTCAAGCAGATGTTTTTGGTGAGATGTGTGTTCGTCTGAATCATGTTAGGCGTTACTTCTGAATATTGTGGAACTAAGAGTACATCATCAAAAGTAATTCCGTCGCCGATTATTGTTCCCATTCATTTTTCCTCACTTTCTTCGTAGTTATGTACATTCATATAATATTATGTTATTCTTTGTATCATAGCAAAAAACATTCGCAGTGTCAACGAGGAGAAAGGAGCAGAGATTGTATTTTTCATCTATGCTCATTTACAAAAAAAGAAAAAATTAAAAAAAGTACTTGTAATTTTATCCTGATTATAGTAATATAATGTTTGTTCGACAGAGTTAGAACAAGGATAATCAAGCAGGAGTGGCGGAATGGCAGACGCATCAGACTCAAAATCTGACGTAGGTGACTATGTGTGGGTTCAAGTCCCATCTCCTGCACTGGAGGGCGCGAAACGGATAAAGTTCAGTTTCGCGCCATTTGTTTGTTTAAATATCAATATAAAGCGAATAAAATGCGTGCATCGATGCATTTATGAAAAAATGGAAAAAGATGGACAAATGAAATCGGTATGGGGTATAATACCAAATGCACAGGCGTATGAAATAGAATCATTATTTAAAAAGTAATAGTTAGAATGTAAGACGGAGGTTGGGAATGAAAGTCATTTTACAAATGTTTCAGGGATTTTGTATGGCGTTAGCGGACAGTGTGCCGGGCGTTTCGGGGGGAACGGTAGCTTTTTTGATGGGATTTTATGACCAGTTTATCGGTTCTGTGGACGATTTGCTTACGGGCAGTCTGGAAAAGAAAAAAAATGCGCTGAAGTTTTTGATTAAGCTTGGCATTGGCTGGGTGATCGGTATGGTGTCGGCAATTTTGGTATTGACGAGTGTATTTGAGAAACATATTTATGCGATCAGCTCTCTTTTTATCGGTTTTATTATTTTTGCCATACCAGTGGTTGCCTGGGAGGAGAGAACGGCACTCCAGGAGAAGAAAGCGGGAGCGCTGTTTTCGGTTCTGGGTATCGCAGTCGTTGGCTTGATTACCTATTTTAATCCGGCAGGCGGCGGTGAAGGCGTGAGCCTGGAGCATTTGAATGTTTCACTGGGAATTATGGTGTTTATGGCGGGCATGATCGCAATTTCCGCAATGGTACTGCCGGGTATTTCCGGCTCTACGATTTTATTGATCATGGGGCTCTATCTCCCGATTATCAGTGCCATCAAGGAATTGCTTCATTTAAATTTCAGTGTGTTCCCGATTGTATTTATTTTCGGGTGCGGTGTTCTTGTAGGGATATTTGGCGTGGTAAAAGCAATTCGCAAGGCGTTGGAGAGCTTTCGCGCGCAGACGATCTATCTGATTCTTGGTCTGATGATCGGTTCCATATATGCGGTGATTATGGGGCCTACGACACTGGAGACGCCGCAGGCGGCGCTGTCAGTTCATGATTTCAATATTATCTTTTTTATCATCGGCGGCGTTGTGATATTAGGACTGCAAAAATTGAAAGGTCTGAAAGAGGAATAGGACGAGGAAGCTGCTGAAATAGGACTGCAAAAATAAAAGGTCTGAAAGAGGAATAGAACGTGAAGAAGTTACTGATTTATCTGCGGGATTATAAAAAAGAAAGCGTGCTGGGGCCGCTGTTTAAGCTGTTGGAGGCGACATTTGAGTTGATCGTGCCGCTGGTGATGGCGGCCATCATCGACACGGGGGTCAACAGGGCGGACGGCGGTTATATCCGCAATATGTGTATGGTGTTGATCTTGCTGGCTGTTGTGGGATTAGTCTGCTCGATTACCGCCCAGTACTTCGCGGCCAAGGCGGCCGTTGGCTTTGCCACGGGGCTGCGAAGGGCCTTGTTTGCCCATATCGAGAGCCTCTCTTACTCGGAGATGGATACGGTGGGAACGTCCACATTGATCACCCGTATGACGAGCGATGTCAATCAGGTGCAGAACGGGGTGAATCTTGTGCTGCGCCTGTTTTTGCGTTCTCCGTTTATCGTGTTTGGTGCCATGATTATGGCATTTACGATCGATGTGCAGGCGGCTTTGGTGTTTGTAGTTGCGATACCACTGCTTTCCGTCGTAGTGTTTGGCGTGATGCTTGTCAGTGTCCCTCTGTATAAGAAAGTGCAGGCGGCGCTGGATAAGGTGCTCGGGATTACGAGGGAAAATCTTACTGGTATCCGTGTGATACGCGCATTTAATAAAGAAGAAAGTGAAAAAGAAACCTACCGTGCCAACAATGATATTTTGACACGGGCTCAGCTCTATGTAGGGAAAATCTCGGCGTTGATGAATCCGCTGACCTATATTATTGTCAATGGAGCAATCATTGCGCTTATCTTAATCGGCGCATGGAGGGTAGAGTTTGGGCATATCACTCAGGGGCAGGTAGTAGCGTTAGTCAACTATATGTCTCAGATTCTGGTGGAGCTTGTGAAGCTGGCCAATCTGGTGATACACATCAACAAATCCATCGCCTGCGGCAACCGTATCGCGGCTGTATTTGAGACGGAACCTTCGATCCAGGAGCGGCCAAATGAGGTGCTGTTTACAAAACCGGCTGTGAAAGAAGAAGTAAAATTACCTGCGGAATCAGTGTCTTTGGCGCACGGGGAGGAGAGCGTGACATTTGCTCATGTCGGCTTGACTTACGCGGGTGCAGGGGATGAGTCTTTGACAGACATTGATTTTTCTGTGCGGCCAGGAGAGACGGTGGGGATTATCGGCGGCACCGGTTCGGGCAAATCTTCGCTGGTAAATCTGATTCCGCGGTTCTATGAGGTGACGGCCGGAAGCGTGAGGGTGGACGGTGTCGACGTCAGGGAGTATAGTCTGGAACAACTGCGTGAAAAGATTGGTGTTGTGCCGCAGAAAGCGGTATTGTTTAAAGGAAGTATACGGGAAAATATGAGATGGGGCAATTCCGAGGCATCGGACGAAGAAATTTGGGAGGCGCTGTCCATATCGCAGGCAAAAGAATTTGTGGACACCAAAGACGGAAAACTTGACTTTATGATCGAGCAGGGAGGAAGAAATCTTTCCGGCGGACAGAGACAGCGTCTTACGATAGCGCGTGCTCTTGTGAGACGGCCAAAGATTCTGATCTTAGACGATAGCGCTTCTGCGCTTGACTATGCTACGGACGCCGCTCTGCGCAAGGCGATCGCGGGCAATCCCTGGGAGATGACGGTATTTATTGTCTCACAGAGGGCGGCGTCGATACAGCACGCAGACAAGATCGTCGTGCTCGACGACGGCAGGATTGTCGGTATCGGGTGCCACGAGGAGCTGTTAAAAGGCTGTGAAGTATATCAGGAAATTTATTATTCCCAGTTTAAAAAGTAAAGGCAGTGCGGAAGTGAGGATGGCGATGAAAGAGAATAGAAAACGACAGGTGGATACGATCAGACGGGTGCTTTGCTATATCTCCAAGTATTGGACATATCTTGGCCTGTCTTTGCTGCTCGCGGCAGTGACGGTGGTGCTCACCCTGTACTTTCCTATTTTAACCGGTCAGGCGATCGATTGTATCGTGACAAAGGGGCAGGTTGATTTTGCGGAGATCTATCATATATTAAAGGTGATGGCGGTGGTGATTGTGCTGACGGCGGCGGCACAGTGGATAATGAATGTGTGCAACAATAAGATTACTTACAATGTGGTGCGGGATATCCGAACAGATGCTTTCCTGAAATTGCAGAGTATGCCGCTCTCCTACGTGGACAGCCGCTCTTACGGAGAGATTGTAAGCCGTATGATCGCAGACGTTGATCAGTTTGCAGACGGCTTGTTGATGGGCTTTACGCAGTTTTTTACGGGTGTTGCCACGATAATTGGCACGTTGATTTTTATGTTTTCGATCAATGTCAAGATTACGCTCGCGGTCGTTATCCTGACGCCGATTTCATTTTTGGTGGCGGGCTTTATCGCCAAAAAAACCTTTTCCATGTTTAAGCTACAGTCTGAGACGCGCGGAGAGCAGACCGCATTTATAGAAGAAATGATCGGCAATCAGAAAGTGGTGACGGCATTTTCCCATGAGGAGGCGGCCAAGGCACAGTTTGACGAGATCAACGGGCGATTGCAAAGATATTCTTTGCGCGCGATCTTCTTTAGCAGTATCACAAATCCTGCGACACGCTTTGTCAACAGTCTAGTCTATGCCACGGTGGGCGTTGTGGGCGCTGTGACGGCGATCGCCGGCGGCATCAGCGTCGGACAGCTCGCCAGTATGTTAAGCTATGCCAACCAATATACCAAGCCGTTCAATGAGATTTCCGGTGTAATCACAGAGCTGCAAAATGCGCTGGCCTGTGCGGGCAGAGTACTCGAATTGATTGAGGAAGAGTCGGAGCAGCCGGATGCGGCAAACGCCAAAGTCTTAGAGGATGCGAAAGGCAGCGTTGCGCTGTCACATGTCAACTTTTCTTACACGGAGGGACAGAAGTTAATTCAGGATTTTAATTTGTCTGTGAAGCCGGGACAGAGAGTGGCTATCGTCGGTCCTACCGGATGCGGCAAGACAACGCTCATAAATCTTCTCATGCGGTTTTATGATGTGAAAAGCGGTGAGATTTGCGTGGACAATATCCCAGTGCGGGAGCTGACGAGAAAGAGCCTGAGAGGTAATTTCGGGATGGTACTGCAGGAGACTTGGCTAAGAAGCGGCACCATACGGGATAATATTGCCATGGGCAGGCCCGAGGCGTCGATGGAAGAAATCATAGAGGCGGCCAAGGCGGCTCACGCGCACAGTTTTATCAAGAGACTTCCCGAAGGTTACGATACCTGGATTACGGAGGATGGCGGCAGTCTCTCGCAGGGGCAAAAGCAGCTTTTGTGTATTGCGCGGGTAATGCTTACGCTGCCGCCGATGTTGATTTTGGATGAGGCGACTTCGTCGATCGACACGCGCACGGAGATTAAAATACAGCAGGCGTTCGCGCGGATGATGAAAGGCCGCACCAGTTTTATAGTGGCGCACCGTCTCTCGACGATTCAGGAGGCAGATATTATTTTAGTGATGAAAGACGGCAATATTATAGAACAGGGAGATCACGAAGAATTGCTGGAAAAGAACGGATTTTATGCAAAATTGTATCACAGCCAGTTTGTCAATGCCTGATGGGTTTGACTCATTTATAAATGCCGGATTGTTATAAATGGAGATTTTGATGAAGAGAAAAGTACCGCTTGCTCCCGCGCAGGAGGCGCAGGAGAAAAAAAGAGAGAAGAGAAGGAAAGAGACGCGCGATATCCGCTGGGATCATCTCGATAATACGGCGCATCTTTTTCCGGTGATCGCCGGGGAGAGCATGAGCAATGTGTACCGCATTAGCGTCACTTTGTCAGAGCTGATCGTGCCCAAGCTTTTGCAGCAGGCGCTGGATATCGTGCTGCCTAAATTTGACGGATTTAATCTCAGACTGCGACAGGGTGTATTCTGGTACTATTTTGAGGAGAACGGGAAACCGGCTCCAAGGGTGCGCGAAGAAAATACGTTTCCGTGCCGTTTCATTCGCCAGAATAAAAACCGCAGCTATATGTTCCGTGTGACTTACTACAAATACCGGATTAATCTGGAGGTTTTTCATGTTCTGACGGACGGTATGGGCGGCATCACGTTTTTAAAAGAACTGACTTATCAGTATCTGCGGCTTGTCCATCCGGAGTTAAAAGAGATTCACGGCGATTCTTTGAGCAGCGATATTTCTTTAAACCGTGAGGACAGTTTTTTGAAAAATTATAAAAAGAGTTCGACAAAAGGATATCAGACGAAGAAAGCTTACCTGATTCGGGGAGAAAAACTGCGGCCCGGCGAGTTTGGGGTGATGCACGGTTATCTGAAAGTGCCGGAGTTAAAAGAGGTGACGCACCGCTATGGGGTCAGCATCAACGAATATCTGGTGGGAATTTTTGTGTGGAGCGCATATATGGAATGTCTTCATGGTATGCCCTCGAAGCGTCCAATCCGCGTGGCTGTCCCGGTGAATCTAAGACCCTATTTTAATTCCATTACGACGAAGAATTTTTTTGCCATGGTTTCGGCAGAGTTTCATCCGACGGAGGATACCTATCAATTTGAGCAGGTGTTGGAGATTGTGAAAAACAGTCTGCGTCAGCAGATTAACAGAGAACATCTGGAACAGTTATTTTCTTATAACGTATCCAACGAAAAGGTGTGGATTGCGCGCGCGGTGCCGCTCGTGCTCAAAAATATTGCCATGCGCATGGTCTACACATCATCGGCATTGGCCAACACCACGACGATCACCAATATCGGTAATATACCCGTGGCGGAGGAATACCGCCCCTATGTCGAGTTATTCCACTCATTTCTTGCCATGTCGAAAGGGCAGCATCTGAAAGGAAATATATGCTCTTATGGCGATACGCTGGTGTTTAGCTTCAGCTACGACCTGATCGATGTATCTGTGCAGCGCGCTTTTTTCCGCAAGCTGGCGGAGGATGGTCTGACGGTGGAGGTGGAGACAAACGGTATGGGAGAAAACAGCAGGTAAAGGAGGGGACATATGAGTAAATGCAGACAATGTCATCTTGAGATACTCGACGAGACGGAGCGCTGCCCGCTGTGCAACTCTGTGCTCGAGCAGACGATTGACGTGGAAAATATGTATCCCAATGTTTGGACCAAGTCGCGAAAATGGGCATTGGCGGGACGCATTTATCTGTTTGTGGCGATTTTGATGGAGGTTCTGCTGGTGTATATCAATGCGATGACCGAAAAGGAGTCCGGCATCTGGTGGAGTGCGATTGCAGGACTTGGTTTGCTGTACGGGTATATGCTGATTCGCTTTGCGATCTTGGGGCGTTCCGGCTATAAAGGAAAGACGATGGTATTGGTAATGATCGCTATTTTGATCGCCGTCGCGGTTGACTTTGTGGTAGGATATCAGGGATGGTCCGTCAACTTCGCGCTTCCAAGCGGTATCTTGCTAGTGGATGTGGGGATCGTGGTGCTGATGATATACAATTCCCGGAACTGGCAGAGCTATATCATGTGGCAGATCGGCATGATCTGTTTAAGCGCCATGAACCTGCTGCTCTATCCGGCTGAAATAGTTACGTCACCCTATCTGGCGGCGATTGCCCTGGCAGTGTCAGGGGCGTTGTTTCTTGGTACCGTGATTATCGGCGACAGAAGGGCGCGAGTCGAATTAAGGAGGAGATTCCATATATAGTGTGAAGGGAACTTCTAATCGTTTTTTAAGATATTTACTCGCAGCGGAGGCTGCGGCGTAAAAAGGTTAATAAATACAGTTGGATGATGAGGATAGAGATGAGAGAGACAGAGGGGAGCCTGCGCGGCAAGATTTTGCGCGACTTGATTGCGCATGCCGCGAAAGATCACCTGATTGGGAAAAAAGTAAAGAATGGAGAGCTGCGCAGACAGCTGAGCGAGACGGAGCCGCCGTGGAAGTGTCCGGACTATTTTGTACTGACCCCCATAGAAATGCCGGATTTTAAGATGGAACTTTTGGAAGTGAAAGAGGGGGAGGTAAAAAAAGATAATAAGGAAGGTATTGTCCTGACAAAAAATAATAACATGGTGATTTTACAGCTCCATGGCGGCGGATATGTGGCGCCGCTGCGCAATGCGTACCGCATGTTTGCGGGGCTTTATGTGGAGGTCAGTCATGGCATGAGTGTGCTGACGATTGATTACCGCGTGGCGCCCGAAAATCCATATCCGGCTGCTCTTATGGATGCTTTTGCGGCGTTTATGTATCTACAGGAACAGGGATACGACCCGGCGCAGATTTTATTGGCGGGCGATTCCGCCGGCGGCGGTTTGGCGCTTGCGCTTTGTCACTATCTGAAAGATCAGGGGATGAAACTTCCCGGCGGCATTGTAGCCATGTCACCTTGGACGGATTTGACTGCTTCCGGCGATTCCTATACCACGAATTATGAGAGAGATCCGCTTTTTGGAAATACCAAAGACAGCCTGATTTACAATAACAGTTATGCGGGCGACTATGACAAGACGCTGCCGTATCTTTCACCGCTGTTTGGAGATTTTACAGGTTTCCCGCCTATGTTAGTGCAGGCCGGTTCCTATGAGATGCTGCTGTCGGACTCGGTGGATATGGTGGCGAAAGCGAGGGCAGCGGGGGTAAAAGTACATCTGAGCGTGTACGACGGAATGTTTCACATATTTCAGATGGCAGCGAAGATGCTGCCGGAGTCGAAACGCGCGTGGGTGGAAATAGGGAAGTTTATTGATATATTAAATCATGATGAAAGATAATACGAACAAACGAATGGAAATGAATTGTAATCTTTGTCCGCGAAACTGCGGTGTGAACCGTGCATGCGGGCAGATAGGAGTCTGCGGACAGACCGATCGCCTAAGAGTTGCGAGAGCGGCGCTCCATTTTTGGGAGGAGCCGTGCATCAGTGGCGAGATGGGTTCTGGCGCAGTCTTTTTTTCTGGCTGTTCCCTGCACTGTGTCTATTGTCAAAACAGTTCGATCGCCAAAGGCGGCGTTGGAAAAGAAATATCTGTTTCCCGTCTGGCGGAAAAGTTTCTTGAGCTGCAGGCGCAGGGAGCCAACAACATTAATCTTGTGACGGCGGGTCATTTTGTCATGCAGGTAATCGCAGCGTTAGAGCAGGCAAAAGCCGAAGGGCTGCGCATTCCAGTTGTTTACAATACCAGCAGTTATGAGCATGTCGAGACGCTTCGGCGTTTAGAGGGGTATGTTGATATCTATTTGCCCGATTTTAAGTATATGGACGAGGCGCTGGCAGAGCGATATTCACACGCCAAAGATTATCCGGCTGTGGCGAAGGCGGCGATTGCCGAGATGGTGCGCCAGACCGGACCCGTGCGGCTCCGTGAGGAGACGGGATTGGCGGAGCGGGGAACGATAGTCCGTCATCTGGTATTGCCGGGACATACAGAGGATTCCCAAAAGATACTCTTTTATCTGCACCAAACGTACGGGGATGATATTTATGTCAGCATCATGAATCAGTATACGCCGCTTGCGCCTTTGCGGGAATATCCAGAGTTAAACCGCAGGCTCACGGAAGCAGAGTATGATGCGGTGGTGGACTATGCCATCGAGATTGGCATCGAAAATGGATTCATTCAGGAGGGGGAGACAGCCAAGGAGAGTTTTATTCCTTCTTTTGACTGTGAGGGAATTTGATTGTACTGTTTATGGGACAGCAAATCGTATATAATTAGGTATCATTTGTTAAGTGGCTAGCCAAAAGAGAACTCGCAGGAATGGAGAAAGTTATGGTAGAGAGAACGGAACATGTGGAAATCATAGCGGTTGATTTTGATGGGACTCTGTGCAGAGACGAATTTCCTGGCATCGGGGAGGCGAACATAACATTGATTAGAACCTTGCTTGTGTGGAAAAAACAGGGAAAAAGGCTTGTTCTTTGGACTTGCCGATGCGGTGACGCGCTGCGGGAGGCGGTTCTTTGGTGTGCGCAGTTTGGTCTCGAGTTTGATGCTGTCAATGAAAATGTAGCGGAGGTGTTAGAGCGTTACGGAACGGAGTCCAGAAAGATTACAGCCGATCTCTACATAGATGACAGAGCCGTAAGATTTGAGGAACTGCGGTGATGTGGTGCTGTTGCTGGGTTGTGTGTAGCGAGATTTTGTGCTAGTATAATTAAGAAGATCGGTAGTTGAGTCAAGTCTTTGAAAGCAGGAAATTAATACCATGACAGATGAGGAATTGCTCTTTAAACGGAATACAGCAAAGGAACAAAAACGATATAGTATTCGATATGGTGGAATCTATTATCATAATTCGGAATCTATAATCGACGGAACAAAAATAAAAGATATTCTGGGATTTATAAAGAATGTAAATAGGAAATATAATAATACCAATATACCCATTATTCTTAATCTGGGGAAAGTAGAATTCAAAGATAAATTAACATATATTATCTTGGAGTGTATCTGTCACTATGTTATCACTGTATATGGCAAAAAAATAATAATATTGTGTGATGTTCAAAGGACAATTTGGACAGAGGGGATTTATTCATCCGTGTTTCCGCTTTTGTCATCTGCCAAATCGGATTGTTTTGTGAAATTCAAAGAAAATTTTATGGGTGAGATCTATGGGAGACATTACCGAAAAATAGTAAAAGTGGAAGATTGGAATGATAAATATCTGAATTGTAAAATAATGGAACAAGTAGATTGGTTTTTAAAAAATCTGCATGTCGATAAAGAAAATAGAGATGCTTTGTCAGAAGTTGTTTCTGAGCTGGCGGGAAATGTATATGATCATGTGAAGGGTGACTGCTTAATTGATATCGATGTAACTTTAGAATATGAAAAAGAGGGTGATATTGGCGAATACTATGGTGTAAATCTTGTCGTACTAAATTTTTCATCAAAATTATTTGGAGAAGGCATCAGGGAAAAACTAAAAAGTGAACATATTGCAAATGAAAGATTTAAAATTGTGAAAGAAGCATATAAAAATCATCAAAGATTTTTTAGTGGAGAAAATTATGTAGAAGAAGATTTTTTCAATATAACTGCTTTTCAGCATAAAATATCGGGTCGAGAGAAAGATTTTACAAATGGGGGTACAGGATTAACGAAACTAATATCGTCTCTTCAGGAACGTTCTGAAACCCATAACTGTTATATGATTAGTGGTAAAAGAGCAATTTTCTTTCGCCAGGAACTTCTACATTATAATGAGAAAAAATGGATTGGTTTTAATGATGACAATAATTATTATGATGAAAAACCAAGTGACACTGTTTTGGGCGGAAGTTATATATTTTTTCCAGGAACGGCATATAATTTGAATTTTGTAATGAGAAAGGAAGAAGAAAATGGTAAATAGGTTTGAATTGGATTTTAATAAGGCACTTACCAAATTGTCTGGATTTGATCTTGGAAAGGATATGTATGATGAACAGATTGGTAAAACGATAGATTTTGACAAAGATATAACAATTGTTATTCCCGACAGGGTTGATCTGATAGGTTCTTCATTTATTCAAGGTTTTTTTGAAGAGATAGTCAACAATATCGGTATATCCGGTATAGAGGAGAGAATTACTGTTTTATCTTCGATACCTAATATCAAGCAGATAATAATAGATAACCTTAATTGATAAAGAAGGAATTTGAGAAATGAATAGTTCGGATATTATCGCTGCGATCGCTCTTGTGATATCAGTTGCGACAGCGATCGGAGATATAGTAGTAAGCAGAAATATCAATAAAGTAAATTTGCATTCCTATTATTTTAATGAGATATATAGGGAACATTTAATTGCTAAGATACCAAAGGCCAGAAAAAGAATTTCTTTAAATTATAATGGTAGATTGGCAGGATATGAAGATATGATTCAGGAGATGAAAGATCTTCAAAATGACTCTCTCTTTTATAAATACAATGATGAAAAGTATTTTGCAAAGTTAAAAGAGGCAGCGCAAAATGTAGAAGATTTTCTTATTGCGGGAGTTGGTGAAACGTTTGTAGGTGAAGAGCAGACGCGTTTTATGGAGGAATTACATAATTTGATGACAGAATTGTATAAAACATTAAACAATCAATATGTGAAGTAAGCATGGATGTGGGGTATGATGATTTTTGTAAAGGAAACCGATAAGATGAAAATCGGTTTCCTTTTTCAAGTATGTTAAATATGGTTATGTAAAATGCCTTGCATAATACCGCATTATTTCATATAATGAGACTGCATTATTTTAAGAATCAACATTAGATAAGGAATTCCAATGTACAAATGTGCTTACGATAAAACGATAAAATATGTATTGGCGATAGTTTTTCTATTGATTGTGCCGTTCATTTGGCCGGCAACGGTCCGCGCCGAGGGGATGATGGCGACGGTGACCGGGAGCAGTGTGCGCGTGCGCAAGGCTCCGGTGGACGGGGAAGTGACGGCAACGCTTACGGGCGGCGCCTCCGTTATGATCATAGGGGAGACCAACGGTTCCGACGGTTATGTCTGGTATCAGATATCATTTACCGATGCCGCGGGCGAGGCGGTCGGCTATATGCGTGCGGATTTTGTTACCAAAGATACACAAAATGGGGGCAGTGAGGAAGATGCCTATGTGCAGTCGCTTATGGCGGGAGGTTTTCCTGAAAGTTATTGTGAGGCGCTTTTAGGACTGCATCAGATGTATCCGGCTTGGCAGTTTGTGGCGGTGGACACCGGCTTGGAATGGGCCGACGTGGTGGAAAAAGAGAGTGTTCCTGGCAGGAATCTCGTGCAGAGCGCAGCCAACGATGCCAGAAAGTCCACAGATTCTGCCGCCTATGACTGGAACACCAACCGCTGGTACGGATATGACGGCGAAGGATGGGTGTGTGCATCGCCGGAATTTATCGCGTACTGTCTTGACCCGCGCAATTTTTTGACGCAGGATATGATCTTTCAGTTTGAAACGTTAGAGTATGCGGACTATCAGACAAAGGAGGGCGTAAGTGCTATCTTAAAAAATACATTTATGTCCGGCAAATACCAGGATACCGACGGAAAAAAGAGGAGCTATGCTGCGACATTTACCAAAATCGGAAAAATGTTGGCGGTCAGTCCCTATCATCTCGCCTCGCGGTGCAGACAGGAACAGGGCGTGAAAGGAACAGGACCCTTGATATCGGGGACATATCAGGGGTACGAGGGATATTATAATTATTTCAATGTCGGGGCGTTCCCGACCTCCACGGCCTCCACTACGGTAAACGGCCTTATCACAGCAAAAAAGAACGGGTGGAATTCCATCTACAGCTCGATTGCCGGCGGTTCTTCCGTTGTGGCGGAAAACTATATTAAGCGTGGCCAAAATACGATTTATTTTGAGAAGTTTAATGTAGTGAACAGCAAAAATCTGTACGCGCATCAATATATGACGAATGTGATGGCTGCCATCAGCGAGGGCAGCAGTATGGGAAAGGCTTATAATAATAAAAACCAGGCGTTTGTTTTTCGGATACCTGTCTATAAGAATATGCCGACGGAACCGGTGACTTTTTCGGATAACGGCAATCCCAATCATTATCTTGCGTCGCTCTCTGTCAAGGGATATCAGCTGACTCCGGTGTTTAACGGAGCGGGCGCGTCCTACTCTCTTGTGGTGCCGGCGGATGCGGCCACGGTGGAGGTGGAGGCGAAAGCTGTTGCGCCAAAGTCCACGGTAAGTGGGACAGGAAAATATGATTTGAGTTGTGGGGATAATACCATTGTCGTTACCTGTACGGCCCAAAATGGCGCTGCGCGGGAATATACGATTGCGATCGCGCGCGCCGCTAAGGGAACGACCGGCAGTCCAGCCACACCGGACAGTGAAAACGGCGGTAAGATCGTGCTTGGCGATTTGAATGGTGACGGAAAGATTTCCAATAAAGATTTTGTGCTGATGCAGAAACACATTTTAGGAATCAGCGCTTTGGAGGGAAATGCGGCAGTGGCTGCGGATATCAGCGGTGACGGAAAAATTACCAATAAGGATTTAGTTTTGCTGCAAAAGCATATACTGGGAATAGCCACAATCGGTGGATAACTATAAATAACCGATAGGTGGCCTGATTGCACAGAAATGAGGATTACGATGAAGAAAAAAGGTTTATTGTGGATCATACTATTAATGGTCATCTTGTTTGGTGGGACCGATGAAAGCGTTTTGGCGGCAAAGGGGAGCACGGTGGTTTCAGTTTCAAGTTCCACGGTGAATATCGGTGACAGTGTGAAAGTCACGGTAAAAGCACAGGGACCTGCGGGAGAAAAAGCGGTTTCTACCATGACAGTATCTTTTGACGCCTCCGTCTTAAAGTTTGTGGACTGTTCTGCAACATACGGTGGGGGTGGAAGCAGTGTGACAGCGACATCGGACAGCTTTACGGTGACGCTAAAGGCCGTTGCCGCCGGCAAATCGTCAATCAGTGTCAGCGGTTCGGACGGCGTTGTTTTTGACACCAATGAGGAATTAGATTCGATGGCTAAGAGCAGTGCCTCCGTGACAGTCAATAATGCGGCGGCCGAGCAGCCGGCTGATAACAATAGTACGATGCAGACAACCCCGGCAAAGCCCAAGCCGGATGAGCAGCCAACGCCCCCGGTGCAGACGACGTCTACGGAGGAAAAGAAGCTTTCTGCGGATAATTCCCTGCAGTCACTGGTATTGTCGGCTGGCACGCTCTCACCGGCGTTTTCGGGACCTGTGACCAAATATACGGCGACGGTTCCAAACAGCGTCACCAGTCTGGCAGTGACAGCCACTCCGGTAAATGAAAAGGCCGTGGTGGAGTCGGTCAGCGGAAATGAAAATTTGTCTGTCGGCGTCAACAATGTAAACATTGTGGTGCGGGCTGAGAACGGCGTAACGGCAACTTACAATGTGCAGGTAACGAGGGAGGCAGAGGGGGCGGCTGTGGGAGACGAAGCAGCCGCCGGAGACGAGACATCTGCTGAATCCCAGGCGGCTTCGGAAACAAACGTCTCTGAAGTGCAGGATGCCGAGACAAAGGAGCCGCAGGAAACTGATCCGACGGCGGCAGGAACAGAGACGCCGGCTGTGGAGGAGACCGAGACGGAAGAGGTTGATGTAGAGCTGCTTACTGCCAATATGGAATACATGCAAAGAGAATACAACAAGATATCTGAGCTGTATGAAAAGTTGAGGCGTTCACGTCTGATCATAATTATCGTATTTCTATTTGTGATCGTCATTTTGGTGATGATCATTATTAATCTGCTGCTGCGCATCTATATGAAAGAAGAGGATGATGAGATTAGAGAGCGTCATAAGAAAAAGGAGCTGTTGAGACGGGAGGAACGCCAACCGCTTGCGGGGGAGCGCCAGGCTGGTGTGCGCAAACGGCCGCATGCACAGGAACAGGACGAGGAAGAACTGACGGCGGAGCAGAGAAAAGAAAGGGCCAGACGCGAGTGGTTTTCCGATGAGCTTGAGGAGAGAACGCCGCGCAGGAGAAAGCACAGACAGGCAGAGCATATGCAGGGGGCAGACGAATCGGAAGCGGAATGTATCGGCAGAAAGGGAAATAGAGAGCAGACAAAAGCCGAAGCGGATAGCAGAAGCAGCAGAGAAGGCGGCAATCGATCACAGGCAGAAAGCGAACAGGAGATTGCGGGTAAAGGAGACGAGGACAATAAGGAGCAAAGCAATCATATTGAGTTTATAGATTTTAACGATATGTAATTATGGAAGGGAGTCAATGATGCAGACATTATATACGGCAAAGGCCAAAAAAGCGATTGATATTGCTGCCAGGATGTCGAAATCCATGCGTCATCAGTATATTGGCACGGAACATCTGCTGATCGGATTATTGAAAGAGGGAACAGGCGTCGCTTCGCTGGTGTTAAAGGATAACAATGTGGAGCTGGCGAAAATTGTACAGTTGATTGAGGAACTGATTGCGCCGCCTGCCGATCTGCTGTTAGAGGAGAAGGCTGTCTATTCGCCCCGTGCCGGGCGCGTGCTTGCCAATGCTGGCAAAGAAG
>CAJTYI010000059.1 GCA_910584215.1 uncultured Roseburia sp.
GGCTTATGGAATTGACAAAAGAGATCTCGGACTATATGTTGCGGAGGGAAGAGGCCGCACAGAAAAGGATAGGTGATGTTATGGGCGGAAAAGTATTGGAGCTGGAAGTGGACCGGATGCTGGAACGCATGCACCGGACATTAGAGGAGGGGCGTAAGGAAATACTAGAGGAAGGGCACCGGACAGGGCTGGAAGAAGGGCGCAGGAAACAAAATAGGAGCCTTGTCGCGCGTATGCTGGAAGCAGGGGAAACAGAGGATAAGATTTTGTTATATTCGGGCTGTACAAGCGAGGAGGTAGCGCGCATCCGGGAGGAGATGGAGGAAGAGAGCCGGGAAAAATCCCTCAGGATGGAAAATGCTTTCAGGAACAGAGGAAACCAGAGATAAAAACGGGATAGATCGAAGTAATTACCAACAAATAGGGGTATCTGCTGATCGCGGGTCCCCTATTTGTATCATGACCATAAATAACAAAAAAGCATTGACCTTCCCGCCGATTTGTGTTATAGTGGACTAGCGATGGAAGTTAGGTCTTTTTTTTATGCCTTTTTTTAAGAATGTCGCTCTTAAAGCATGGGGCATGGAAAAAACACACAAAGAATTTAATGGAGGTAGAAGTTGTGCGCACGAAAATAACATTGGCATGTACGGAATGTAAGAATCGTAATTACAACATGACAAAAGACAAAAAGGCTCATCCTGACAGGATGGAGACCAAAAAGTATTGCAGATTCTGCAGAAGCCATACTTTACACAAGGAAACCAAATAGTAACAAAAAGGAAGATTGAAAATTTTATTTTCAATTTGGGTATTTGTGCGATGCACAAAGTATCCGGACTGTGAAAGGAGAACGGTAATAACATGGGAGACACCGATAACAAAGTTCAAAAAGAGAGCTGGTTCACCGGTCTTTCGGCTGAGTTTCGGAAGATTATCTGGCCGGATAATAAGACCCTTGTAAGACAGTCTGCTGCGGTCGTGGTGGTTTCTGTTGTACTTGGCGTCGTTATCGCAATTCTGGATTTCCTGATTCAGTACGGCATTGATTTCCTTGTTGGTTTATCATTATAAGTGGAGGCAGCGATATGGCAGAAGCACACTGGTATGTAGTTCATACTTATTCTGGATATGAGAATAAAGTAAAGGCGAATATTGACAAGACAATCGAAAACAGACATTTGGAGGAGCAGATCTTAGAGGTGCGGGTTCCGATGCAGGATGTAATCGAGATGAAAAACGGCGCCAAAAAGTCTGTGTCGAAGAAAATGTTTCCGGGTTATGTGCTTATTAATATGATCATGAATGACGACACATGGTATGTTGTCAGAAATACCCGTGGTGTGACCGGATTTGTCGGTCCGGGAAGTAAGCCGGTACCACTGACCGATGCGGAGATGAAGCCGCTTGGAATCAAGAAAGAGAGCGTTGAGGTTAATTTTGGCGAGGGTGATCTTGTGGTTGTGACCGCCGGTGTGTGGAAAGACACTTCAGGTGTGATACAGACGATGAATCACAGCAAGCAGAGCGTGACGATCAACGTAGAGCTTTTCGGTCGCGAAACACCGGTAGAGATAAGTTTCGCAGATGTAAAGTTAGCGTAGTTTGCAACAAATAATTTAAGGAGGCAATATTCCAATGGCAAAGAAAGTAGAAGGATATATCAAACTGCAGATTCCTGCTGGCAAGGCAACACCTGCTCCTCCAGTTGGTCCTGCACTTGGACAGCACGGCGTTAATATCGTGGAGTTTACCAAACAGTTTAATGCCAGAACAGCAGATCAGGGAGATTTAATCATTCCTGTGGTGATTACAGTTTATGCGGACAGAAGCTTTAGCTTCGTGACAAAGACGCCGCCTGCACCGGTATTGATTAAAAAAGCCTGCAACATCAAGTCTGGTTCTGCTAAGCCGAACAAGGACAAGGTTGCAGTATTATCAAAGGCAAAATTACAGGAGATCGCAGAGTTAAAAATGCCTGATCTGAATGCGGCTTCTTTGGAGGCAGCCATGAGCATGATCGCCGGTACTGCGAGAAGTATGGGCGTAACCGTGGAAGAGTAAAACGTATCATCGGAAACGGCGAAGCTTCAGAAGAGTGTAAAAACAGCAGTCGTTGGCTAATCATGAAAGCGGCGAAGCAACTCACGTTGCATCGCACTGCTTTAAAAGAATTAAGTTGCAATAATAAGTGGGAGGGACCTCTCCCGACAATACCACTAGGAGGTTTTTTAGAATGAAAAGAGGAAAGAAATATAATAACGCTGTAAAGACGTTCGACAAGACTGCCCAGTATGATCTGGCAGAGGCAATTGACATTGTAAAGAAGAACGCGACAGCTAAGTTTGATGAGACAATCGAACTTCATATCAGAACAGGCTGTGATGGACGCCATGCAGAGCAGCAGATTCGTGGCGCAGTTGTACTGCCGCACGGAACAGGTAAGGCTGTTAAGGTATTGGTTTTTGCGAAGGGTACAAAATTGGATGAGGCACAGGCAGCAGGCGCTGACTTTGTCGGCGGTGAAGAGCTGATTCCGAAAATTCAGAACGAGGGATGGTTTGACTTTGACGTTGTGGTTGCAACCCCAGATATGATGGGTGTTGTCGGTCGTCTCGGACGCGTGCTCGGACCAAAAGGCTTAATGCCGAACCCCAAAGCAGGAACTGTCACCATGGATGTCACGAAAGCGGTAAACGATATCAAGGCCGGTAAGATTGAGTACAGATTGGACAAGACAAATATTATCCACGTGCCAGTTGGAAAAGCTTCTTTTACAGAAGAGCAGTTAAGCGACAACTTCCAGACCCTTATGGGCGCTGTCAATAAGGCGAAACCTGCCAGCTTAAAAGGACAGTATATCCGCAGTGCGGTTCTCACTTCGACGATGGGACCGGGTGTAAAACTGAATGTCACCAAGATTACAAACTAGTGTAAGCTGCTAGTGTATACTGTTATTTTTTATTGACAATCGCATGATATAATGTTATACTCACAAAGTATGTTGCCGAAGACAGCAGGTGCCGTAAGGCGTAACCGTAGCGGCCTGCCGAGGGAATCAAAGTTTTACAACATTGATTTTATTGCCCTCCTGTCTTTGCAGGAGGGTTTTTCATAATTGTAAAAACCTCAATGTCTTTTTGTGACAAAAATAAAATAAGGAGGTAAATCATTCGTGGCAAAAGTAGAAATAAAACAGCCTATCGTAGAAGAAATTTCTGCGAACATCAAAGATGCGCAGTCTGTCGTAGTCGTAGATTACCGTGGCTTGACTGTAGCGGAAGACACTCAGCTGCGTAAGCAGTTAAGGGAAGCCGGTGTTGTATACAAAGTATATAAAAACACGCTGGTAAACCGCGCGATTGAGGGTACTGAGTTTGAATGTTTAAAGGATGTGCTTGAGGGACCGAGTGCGTTTGCAATTTCAGCGACGGACGCGACAGCTCCGGCAAGAATCATTGCTAAATTTGCGAAAACAGCTCCGGCTCTCGAGATGAAAGCCGGTGTCGTAGAAGGAAGCTTCTATGATGAAAACGGAATGAAAGTGATCGCTTCCATTCCGTCGAGAGAAGAACTTCTCTCCAAATTGCTTGGCAGCCTGCAGTCACCGATCACCAATCTTGCCCGTGTTCTTAATCAGATCGCGGAGAAGGGCGGCGGTGCAGACGCAGCCGTGGCAAGTGCAGCAGCGGAGGAAGCGCCCGCAGAGGCAGTAGCGGAAGAAGCGCCCGCAGCAGAGTAGTGTGTGAATCATAAATAATAATAATGGAGGATAATAAAATGGCAAAGTTGACAACAGCAGAATTTATTGATGCGATCAAAGAGTTAAGCGTATTAGAGTTAAACGACTTAGTAAAAGCCTGTGAAGAAGAGTTCGGCGTATCTGCAGCAGCAGGCGTTGTAGTTGCAGCAGCAGGTGCAGGCGACGGCGCGGCAGCTGAGGAGAAGACCGAGTTCGACGTTGAGCTGACAGAGGTTGGCCCGAACAAGGTTAAGGTCATCAAAGTAGTTCGTGAGGCGACCGGTTTAGGTCTCAAAGAGGCGAAAGACTTAGTTGACAGCGCTCCGAAGGTATTAAAAGAGGCAGCTGACAAGGCTACCGCGGATGATATCAAAGCGAAACTGGAAGCTGAGGGTGCAAAAGTTACTCTTAAATAATCAAGATGATACTGTGATAGGGCAGGCGCGAGTTACTCGCGCCTGTTTTGTGGATTATGAATTATTTTAAAGACGCGTTGGGCAATTTTACGTTCGATGCTGCCTGTGGAGGCGCCATCCGCCATCTGGCCGATTTGGGCTACACGGCGGGCCAGATTGTTAAAAAGTTGGATTATCCTGCTTCCTACGACAAAGTGCGGGAGGTTTATACCAGTCATTTGCTGGAACAGGGAATTCTTCTGAGGGAGGAACCGGGCAGCGGAGTAGTCAAAGAGAGATATCGTTTTGTCAGGGAGCAGGATGCTTACGGAAGAGCCAGTTTTCGCAAGATTGTGCTTTCCGGGGAGGAGAAGCCGGGAGAACTTTGTTGGAAGTCTGCGTTATTGCAGATTTCTGCAGGTGGTGTCTGGCTGAAAGATTTGGCGGAGCGATCGAAAAAAGAGGACGCTTATGTGAGATGTATATTTACCAAGAAAGATATATTGAATCAGGATTTGATTTCCTGCCTGGAACCTGGACAAATCGAATACTTGGATGGAATCATGTGGCAAAAAGGTGTCCGGTATCACAGGGTGAATGAGCGTATGCAGGGTATTTTGACGCGACTGGCCGAGAATTACCGGGGAAAGTTACAGTTTTTTGTCCTGGAGGAAGAGAGGGCGAGCGATGCGTAACCTGCGTTTAACCTTGAAAGAGATGACCATGAATTTTTAGATAGAGCCGATAATTTCATATAAAATACAAATACTACCCATTGTCTATGGTGCAGAGAGGACAAATCTTTGATGTGCCGTTTACAATGGGTCTTTTTTTGTATGACGGAAAAATCTTGTTGCTGCGGAGAATTGATAAAACCACGGAGTAGGAGTGGAGCAATACAGAAAGGCATGGTGATTGATTATGAGGGAGACAAAGATTTATGGTTATATTAGAGTATCTTCAAGAGATCAGAACGAGGAACGTCAGATGATTGCATTGACGGAAGTGGGAGTGCCGGGGAAAAATATATTTATTGATAAACAGTCAGGAAAAGATTTTGAGCGCAGACAATATAAAAGGTTACTAAGAAAACTGGACCAGGATTCCGTACTCTATGTGAAATCCATTGACAGACTGGGGCGGAATTATGGAGATTTGAATGAACAATGGCGTGTCATCACCAAGGAAAAGAAAGCTGATATCGTGGTACTCGATATGCCGATTCTTGACACCAGACGTGAAAAAAATTTGATGGGGACATTTATCAGTGATATTGTGCTGTCTCTTTTAAGTTATGTGGCGGAGAATGAGCGGGTCAATATCAGACAACGGCAGGCGGAGGGAATTGCGGCCGCCAGGGCAAGAGGCGTGCAATTTGGCCGAAAGCCCGTACCACTGCCGGACAATTTTAAAGAGATTTATCAAATGTGGCGGACAAAAGAGATCAGTACCTATGAGGCGGCCTGTGCATGCCAGATGCCGCTGTCGACATTCAAATATAAAGCCAGCCGTTATCAGGAACAATAGGACTATATTGTCTGATAAAAAAGTGTACTTTTTTGATTATTATAAAAAACATACATATTATATAACAAATACAAACAAATAAAAATAGAATTCATACAATTTTCATAAAAAATTGGTGATTTTGTATAGTAATATTTCTAGCTAAAAAAGTACACTTTTTTGTTAATGAAACCATACGAGGCAGAACATGAAAGAGAAAATCAGACATAAGAGACGGGGGAGAAGGTTGTTGGCAATAGTGGTGATATGTTGTGCACTGCTGCTTTTACTTGAGCGGCAAAATTCCCTGACGGATCGATTTGTGCGCTTTTGTTTGGAGGAACAGGAAGATAACGTGTTTGTGATGCCTTCTAAAACGCGATGGCATATAGTAAAATTGTGGCGGGAGGGCGCGGGGGGCGCTTCTAAACTTGCCCTGCAGCTAAGAAGTGAGACGGAGCAAAATGCATATCGGTGGTTTGGTCTTACGAACGAGAAAAAGAGGGAAGATTTTGCCTGGGCGGCCGAGGTGCTGCACAGTTTTGCATTAAGCCGCGGCATGACAGAGGTGGACGGCGCTTATGTAGAGTTGTGTCTTGCAGATACAAACTTTCATGCCTGCTACGACGAATTGTCCGAGTGGATGTGGCTTCCGGCAAAATTAGACGTTTACATAGAGATGTACGAAGAATATCAGACCTTTTCCTGGCGTACAGTCATGGGGCAGGAGGGAGGAGAAGATTTTCTGAAAGAACAGCGGCTTTTACGGAGCGAAAACGGTGTGCTCTGTGAGCCGCGTGAGATGGAATATCAGATCGTAACAAAAGAGTGAGGGTTGACAGCGGCTGTCTAATTGTGTTAGACTAATGGTGGTCTAATGACATTAGACTGCCGGCCGTTGCAATGCGAAATAACGGGTGCACATGGAGGAAGATATGGAACGATATAAATTGGGCGAGATGGAACAAAAATTTGCGGAGCTTATCTGGGAATGCGCACCGATTGCCTCCGGGGAATTGGCAAAGCTGTGCGAAAATGTGTTTGCGTGGAAAAGGACTACAGCGTATACGATGTTAAAAAGATTGTGTGACCGGCAGCTATTTGCCAACGAGGGAGGTATTGTAAAAATACGCATGACAAGAGAAGATTTTTTGGCGGCACAGGGGGAACAGTTTATCAACGAAACGTTTGGCGGCTCGCTGCCGCGGTTTTTGGCGGCTTTTTCCAGAAGAAAAACTCTAAGCGAAAAAGAGATTCTGGAGTTGAAAAAGCTGATTGATGCACACGGGGAAGGGTAAACGCGAGGAGTGAGGAATATGGAACTATTATTTATCAGGGTTTTGAACATGAGCCTGACCGGCAGTTTTGTAATTCTGGCCGTTCTCGCTATGCGGATGTTACTGCGCAGAGCGCCCAAGATTTTTTCGTATTGTCTGTGGGTGGTAGTTTTACTGCGGTTGCTCTGTCCGGTGTCTTTTTCGGCCGTATTTTCACCGTTACAGTTATTAGCGCCGCCGGAGACTTCCAACGGCAGAGTCGTATATATTTCGGAAGACTTGATGCGTCATACGGCGGAGGCGCCGTCAGAGAGTGCGTATACTTTGCGGCAGCAGGGGAGGACGAATGCGGCGGCGCTGCCGCAAAGAAGCAATCTGGAAGTGCTCGTCGGCGCCGCAAGTGTGATTTGGCTGGCCGGCATCTGCTTGATGGCGGCATACAGCGCCCTATCGTTTGTGCGCCTGAAAAAGAGATTGAAGACTGCCAGATGGGAGCGGGATAACATCTATCGCATGGAACAGATGGAAACACCGTTTGTCGTCGGGATGATAAAGCCAATAAAGAAAGAGTACTCCGCGTCGCTGTTGCGCATGGCGACGGGCAGGCGGCTGTTAGACAAAGCTCCGCTGGCCTTTGGCGAGGGCGAGACGGGGAGCCGGATTAAGAATGTTCTACGCTATAAGAAACCGGCCGTTTTGGCCGCTTTGGCTGTGGCGGTCATCTGCGCTGCCGTCGGAGTGATGCTTCTTGCGAATCCGAGCCAGGCAGTGGAGGAGAGGCAGGAGGAGCAGACCGTCTACTACGGAGTAGTGTCAGATCTGCAGTTTGAGGGAACTTTTCGCCGATTATTGATGGTTCCAGGTGTCGGCGAGATGGAAATACCGGCGGCGGAGACGATTGCTACCTATTTTGAGCGTGATGAACAGGAGTTGTTGCCCGGGGACATGGTGTGCATTACGTTCCCGAAAGGAGAAGAGGTTTTGATACAGGAAATCGCGCCGGCGGTTTTTCAGCCGGCGGCGGAAAGCATTGTCGTGATGTGGCAGGGATGTACGTTAGAGCGTGTGGAGACGGGGGATTACCGTTTTACCTTTCCCGGCGGAGTGGTGCCGGATGTGGAGACGGCACAAATCGGGGATGCGCTGTGCGTGTATCGGGAAAGTAAAGAGGAGGAATCCAACTTGCCGCAGGTTCCCGCGGGGGACGCATCGGAGCTTTTGGTGAAGACGCCCATCCTGGCAATCGGAAAGGAGGATGGCGGCGTTTGTGTTGTGACGGTGGAATTGTCTGCCGACGAGCTACAGGCGATCTTTGCAGGATTCGGGTTTTCCATACGGTTTGCCCTGGAGGCTGTCGCAGGCAGCGGCGCACAGGCCGAGCCTGACAGCCGGCTGCCAGGCGTAAGCTTTAACAGTGACGGCGTCTATGAAGTGAGTATCAGGAGTATAGTAAGGAGGGCTGAGACATAGACCGCTATGTGGCTGTCCACGGCTTGGACGATGGCGGTGAACCACTCGCCTTTGCGGCGAATTGTACTTATCGGGTCATTGTGCCGCAGGATAATTTTTATGCGCATCTGATGGAAGAGCAATACCAACATCTGTCGGAAAAGTCAGGAAATTTTAGTTTTATATTCGGATAAGTCAAATACCCCGTTTTTCAGAGCGATATCAAATCGGACTTTCTCTGAAAAACGGGGTATTGTGATCGGTCAGGGAATAAGACTTATTCTCCTGTTTTTTCATAGCAGGCAAATATTTTGTCCACAAAAGTTTTCTCAGGCTTCGGCGTAAACAGGCTTACGACCGGCACGATGACAAGTCCGGCGAGCATGGCGATCGCGCCGCAGTTGATCGGTGACTGCATGATCGCGGGAAAACTGTCGCGGCAGAAAATATTTAACAGCATCAGCACGGAGCTGAACAGAAAGCAGACCCAGCAGGAGGCCGTGCTGACTTTTTTCGAGTAGAGCGCGTACATAAATGGAGCGAGGAACGAGCCTGCAAGCGCGCCCCAGGAAACGCCCATAAGCTGCGCGATAAAGGTGACGGAGCTCTTATATTGAATCAGTGCCAGTATTGCGGAGATCGCGATAAAGACAACAATCAGTACGCGGATAAAAAGCACCTGTTTCTTTTCGGCCATATTTTTAATAAAATTGTCCTTTAAAAAGTCGATCGTCAGCGTGGAGCTTGAGGCGATGACCAGTGAGGACAGTGTGGACATGGAGGCGGAAAGAACCAATATTACCACCAGCGCGATCAATGCGGGGCTGAGATTGGAGAGCATCGTTGGGATGACGGAGTCATAGCCGTTGGCGGCGATGTCGATCTGATCGGAGAACAGACGCCCAAATCCGCCAAGGAAGTAGCACCCGCCGGCAACCACCAGCGCAAATATCGTGGAGATAATCGTTCCTTTGCGGATAGCCTCTTCGTTTTTGATGGCATAAAATTTCTGCACCATCTGCGGCAGTCCCCAAGTTCCAAGAGAAGTGAGGATTACGACAAACATCAGGTTAAGAGGGTCAGGGCCGAGGAAGGAGGCGAAAACGCCGGGCGTTGTGGCCACGGATTCGTCGGTGATGCGTGCCAGGCCGTCCATGGCCGCCATCAGGCCGCCTTTGCTCTTTAACACGGCGACGATTATCGTCGCGATACCGCCGAGCATGATGATGCCCTGTATAAAATCGTTGATCGCGGTAGCCATGTAGCCGCCGGCGATCACATAGATCGCGGTGAGCACCGCCATCAGCACGATACAGACAGAGTAATCAATCGTAAATGCCATGCCAAAAAGGCGCGAAAGGCCGTTGTAGAGAGACGCGGTGTAAGGGATCAAAAAGATAAAGATAATGATGGAAGCCCCAATCTTGAGGCTCTTGCTGTCGAAACGTTCACCGAAAAACTGCGGCATGGTCGCCGAGTTTAGATGCTGGCTCATGACGCGCGTTCTTCTCCCTAAGATCACCCAAGCCAAAAGCGAACCGATGATGGCGTTGCCGATACCGGCCCAGGTGGCGGCTACTCCGTATTTCCAGCCAAACTGTCCGGCGTAGCCGACAAATACTACCGCAGAAAAATAAGATGTGCCGTAGGCAAAGGCAGTGAGCCATGGACCGACGGAGCGTCCGCCGAGCACAAAGCCATTGACGTCTGTTGCGTGTTTGCGGCAGTAGATGCCGATGCCGATTAAAACGGCAAAATAGATTACGAGTAAAACTAATTTCATATGTATTTCCCCTTTTCTAAGTTAAACTGTAGCACTTTTAAGTGTTAAAGTATTATATCATGTAGCGGGAAAAGGTGCAACTGTAATTTCGGGAAAAATTGTTGTAAAGAATTAGTACTTTTGATATAATAAAGGCACATGGAGGGATGATTATGACCGTATATCAGATTGTACTGGTAATCCAGGCATGCATGGTTGTGCTGTGTGTCATGTCCCTGTTATCGCTTAGAAAACAAAAGATGGAACCGGAAATCCGCTACCTGGTGTTTGTATATTTTCTGGCTCTGATTACCAATGTCGGCTATTTTGCGCGTCTGGTGTCCACAGATTACGGGCAGGCACTGACCGCTATGCGGATTGAATATGTCGGAAGAATATTTATTTTTTCCTTTATCATGTTTTTTGGACTTGAGTTTTGCGGCCGGAAAGTGCCTGAGTTTCTCTGGGATACGGTACTTGCGGTCGATTTGATTATGTTGGTTTTTATGTGGCTCAATCCGACCATTCCCGGTTTTTTTACTTGTATTTCGTTTGAGATCAGGGAGATCCCCTGCCTGATCTATGGAAACGGCCCGGTGTATTATGCGGCCGAATGTATGATGGCAGGACAGTCTTTTATTAGCGTTTGGCTGTGTCATAAGATGACGGGCCAGTCCAGTAAGATCGAGTATAAGCGCAATTTTTACAGGATAGAGTTTGCGGTGCTGTTGCTTTTGGCATGCTGTATCATATCTTTTACCGGTGTGCTGGGATGTTTTGATTTAACCCCCGCAGCGCTTGCCGTCTGTTCTTCTATTATCGGAAAGAGGGCGGTCGCGAGCTGGGTCTTTGATAACCGCCACATTGCACATGCCAGTATTATTAAGAATTTGAAAGAGCCTGTTGTGATCTCCGACAATACCTATCATTATGTGGAGGCCAACGATTCCGCGATCGCCATCTTTCCGGCGCTCAAGGAGTTAAAGCGGGGGGACGAGATCGAGGGGATTTTGTTCACCATACTAAAAGAGCACAGAGAAGGGGAGATCATCAGCGATGATTACATATTCCGCACGGATGTGCAGCATATCATATATGACGGCAAGATTGAAGGCTATGCTGTTTTGCTGATCGACCTGACGAGAGATGTGCAGCAGTTGGATGAGATGACGACGCTAAAGATCGAAGCGGAAAAAGCCAATTGGGCCAAGTCTGAATTTCTCGCAAAAATGTCGCATGAGATAAGGACGCCGATCAATGCGGTGCTTGGCATGGACGAGATGATTTTGCGTGAGAGTACGGAGGGCGGAATCAAAAAATATGCCATGGATATAAAGACATCCGCGCAGTCGCTGCTTGGCATCATCAATGAGATTTTAGACGCGTCGAAGATAGAATCCGGGAAGATGGCGATCGTCAACGGCAATTACCATCTTGGCAGCCTGCTAAACGATTTGCACAATATGATGGCGGTGCGCGCCAGAGAGAAGGGGCTTGAATTTATCTTTGATATCGACGAGAGTCTGCCCGCCGAATATTTCGGCGATGACGTGAGGATTCGGCAGGTACTGATTAATATACTGAATAATGCCATAAAGTATACACAGAGAGGAACCGTGCGCATGTCTTTGACCGGCCGGGTAGACGGCGATACGGCGGTACTCACTTATGCGGTCGAAGATACCGGCATCGGCATCAAAAAAGAAGATATCGGCAAAATGTTTTCCGCCTACACCCGCATCAACGATTCACACAACCGTTACACGGAGGGAACTGGTCTTGGCATGAATATCACGGTTCAGCTTCTGCGCCTGATGGGCAGCCAGCTTCAGGTGGAGAGCGAGTATGGTAAGGGCAGCACGTTCTATTTCGATATCAAGCAGATTATCGTAAATGATAAGCCTCTGGGTCGCTTTGAGGACAGAGTTTTACAGAGTGTGGAGAGTTTCAGTTATAAGACCGGATTTACAGCCCCGGAGGCGAGAGTTCTGGTGGTGGATGACAATGAGATGAACCGCAAGGTGTTTTGCAGTCTGTTAAAGGAGACCAAGTTGCAGATCTCGCAGGCGGACAGCGGTTTTGCTTGTTTACAGCAGTTGCGTGAAAGCCGGTTTGACCTTATTTTCATGGATCATATGATGCCCGAGATGGATGGGATTGAGACTTTACATGCGATAAGGGAGGAGAAACTTTGCGAAGGAGTCCCGATCGTGGTGCTGACCGCCAATGCGATCACCGGAGCAAAGGAAAACTATATGCGGGAAGGGTTTAGCGATTTTCTCACCAAACCTATGGACCCGGATAAACTTGAGGAAATGGTGCAAAAACATCTGCCTGCCGCGCTGGTAAAGAAGGGCGAAATGTGCTCCGAAAAGACCAGCGAGCCAAAACAGCCGTCGCTTGCGGAACCGGAGGAATTCGACTTTGCGTATGCACTGCGCATCCTGCGCGAGGAATCGCTGCTTCGCAGTACATTGGAAGACTTTTATCACTCGATGGATGGCGTATGTCGAAAGCTGAGTGACAAAATTGACAGTCTGACACAGCCGGAGGCGCTCGATAGTTACCGGATAGAGGTGCACGCCTTAAAGAGCACAGCGGCGACCGTGGGAGCGCTGCTGCTCTCGAAGCTGGCGCGTCTGCTTGAGGTGGCGGCCAAAGAGGAGGATGTGGAGCGCATATTGCTGCTGCATCCGATTCTGATGGAGGAGATGAAAAAGCATAAAGAGCGATTGCGGGAGATCATCCCGCAGGAAGAGAAGCGGCAGCTGGAACATGTGCAGGATATCATTCCCTATTTTGATATGCTGCTAAAAGCTTTGGCGCAGGAGGATTATCAGACGGCAGACTTTGTGTTTTCACAGATCAACGGTTATGATTTTGCGGGCGATCTTAGACATCAGGTTGAGCAGCTGGGGGAGCAGATTATGAATCTCGAGTCCGAGGAGGCTTTGGAAACGATTCAACAGATCAAAGATTCATTATGAAAGGAATCACTGTGAGGCAGGAGATTTCATTTGCCGGAAGAGAGGAGGCGTCCAATATGAAAAAAATATTATTTATCGGAAAGTTTAATACGGTGTATCAGGATATCCATGATGAGTTGATGCAGAGTTACAGTGTGCAGGCCTGCGTCGATAATCTGGATATGGTCAAAGGAATGTTAAAAATTAAAATGCCCGATATCGTGATCGTCAGCCTGATTGCCATGGGCAGAGATATCAATAAGATTTTGCGCGAGTTTAAGTTGAAGTATCCCACAATTCCCGTGATCTGTATCGGGACGGAAGCGGAGCAGGCGCATTTTAGCGAGTTCTTTGCGGACAGTCAGTTTTATGCCCTGACAAGGCCGATCAGCAACGCGGAAATTTTGGCGGAGGTTTTAAACGTCAGCAACAGTGTGCCCGGTGCCTCTAGGGAGGATGCCAGTGCGCCCAGACGCAGCAGTGCGCCCGAGGAAAAACGACTGGTGCTGCTGGTGGATGACAATGCGATTCAGCTTCGGTCTTTGTATAAGATTCTGTCGGATAAATATGAAGTGCAGATGGCCACTTCCGGGATGAAAGCGTTGACTATGATTGGGAAGAAAAAGCCGGATATCATATTTTTGGACTACGAGATGCCGATCTGTGACGGCCGGATGACACTGCAAATGATCCGCGAATTGGACGAGGCAAAGGATATTCCCGTGGTTTTCCTCACCGGCATGAAAGACAGGGCGCATATTGCCTCTGTGTTGGAATTGCGGCCGGAGGGATATCTGATTAAGCCGGCGAGCCGTGAAAAGCTGGTGGAGACGATAGAGAAGGTGTTAGCCAGGTAGGCCGTATGAGGAAACCCATTTCGTGACAGCCCATTTACATGTATGACCTCCCGTGAATTGTTACAGTAATTTTTTATAAACATCATTCAAATTTATATATATTTTGCATTGAAACGTTGCCTCAAAAGAGATAAAATCAATTTTAAAATTGGTATTACCAAAGAGGTGGCAAGATGAAATATGTAAAACAGTTTGGCATTATTTTGCTGATATCATTTGTGGGGGAAATCATGCATTTGCTGATTCCCCTGCCGATTCCCGCGAGTATATACGGGATAGTGATTCTTTTGGCTGCATTGGAGAAAAAATGGATTCCTTTGCGTGCCGTGGAGGAGACCGGAAGATTTTTGGTAGAAATCATGCCCGTCATGTTTATTCCCGCTGCCGTTGGGCTGCTGGACTCCTGGGGTTCCCTAAAAGTTGTGTTTGTTCCATTTCTCATAATTACGGTGCTTTCTACCGGTATCGTCATGGCAGTGTCGGGTAAAGTGATACAGAGCCTGCTTTTGCGCAAAAGACGAAACGGAGGGCTGCAGACGAAGGAGGAGAAGGTATAAATGCATGAATTTGTGGAAGAGTCGGTGTTTTTTGGCGTGTTGGTCAGTCTGTGTTCCTATGGGCTGGGAGTTTTGTTAAGAAAGAGACTAAAAAGTGCGCTGTTTCATCCGCTTTTGGTTGCCATTGTCCTTACGATGCTGCTGCTGATCAGTTTTCGGATAGACTATACCGTATATTATGAGGGGGCCAAGTATCTTAGCTATCTGCTGACGCCGGCAACGATTTGTCTGGCGATTCCACTGTATGAGCAGATGGAACTGCTAAAGCATAACTTGCGAGTGATACTGGCAGGAATTGTATCCGGCGTGCTCACGAGTCTATGCTGTGTTTTGGTTCTTTCGCTGTTGTTTGGTTTAAGCCGTCAAGAGTATGTGACGCTGCTTCCCAAATCGGTGACAACGGCCATTGGCATGGGCATATCAGAGGAATTGGGGGGATATGTGTCAATCACAGCCGCGGTCATCATTATTACAGGAATACTTGGAAGCGTCATCGCAGATGTTCTTTTTAAGGTATGCCGCATTACGGAACCGATCGCCAAAGGGATTGCGCTTGGCACCGCCTCACATGCAATCGGAACGGCCAAGGCGGTTGAACTTGGCGAGACGGAGAGCGCTATGAGCAGTCTCTCGATTGTCGTCTCGGGTATTCTCACGGTGGCAGGGGCCTCTGTCTTTGCGCATTTCCTATAATTAGCAGTTGTTTGATACAGAGAGACAGCTTGTGAGAAATCGGCTTGATGGCTGATTTTATCACACGGTTGTTGGGTTGGGGCGTTACAAATAGACTTGAGAGCAGACGCAAATTTGAGATTTACGTCGCCCGGTTGCGTAAACGTTTCGAAATGAGGGATTCTATGTTCAGAAAAGCAGATAAAGATTGTCCGTTTGATGATGTGTTAGATCAGATCATCGCTCATATTCGCAGCGGAGAGCTAAAACCGGGGGACCCGCTTCCTACAGAGAGAGCGATGGCCGATTTGCTCGGCATTTCCAGACCCATAGTGAGGGAGGTGCTAAAGTCGCTCGAGCTTTTGGGAATTATTACCTGTGTCCACGGAGGCGGTAATTATATTGCTGACCATTTAGAATCCTGCCTGATACGCCCCATTTCCATTTTGTTTGCCATGAACAACGGCAGTGTGCAGCAAAGCCAGCAGTTGCGCGCTGCGCTCGAATGTCAGGCGGCTTATCTCGCCGCCGGCAAATGTTCTCCGTTGGACGCCGCAAGGCTTCATCTGCTTATGGAGCAGTTGGCAGTGTCGGAGAAGGAAGAAGAGATGGAGCAGTATGACAGGGAACTTCATCTTGCCATTGCACAGATTGCAGATAATCCGCTAATCTACAGTGTATTGTCCGCATCGGCGCTGCTCACTGACCGCATGATTGCAGATATTCGCAGGGTTGCCGCAAGAGAAACGCAGTCCGTGCATGAGATTGATGCCCAGCACAGGGAGTTGGTGGATGCCATTGTCAAAAAAGATGCCGTGCGCGCCGAGTGTGCGATGAAAATACATATGGAGGCGATTGCGCAGTATATTGTAGAATGGCAAAAAGAGCAGGGACAGGCTGACCGTTGAGCTTTCTTAGTGAGATACATGGTACCAAAATTGATTTTTCAATAGAATCAAGGGATACAAATAGTTTGAAAACGGTAAAATTTATGGTATAATGTCGAAAGAAAAAGAGAATCAATGACAGGGGGAAATCAATCATGCCAGTAACAGAGTACCTGGAGAGAAACGCGAAACTGTATCCAGATGAGGTGGCTTTAGTGGAGCTCAACCCAGATGAGAAAGATACGAGGAGAGCCAGCTGGAAAGAGTTTGCGTTAATCCAGCCCAGCCGTTTTGAGCCTTACCGCAGAGAGATCACATGGAGCGTGTTCAACGAGAAAGCTAACCGCTTTGCCCATATGTTGATGGGCCGCGGCATTAAAAAGGGCGATAAGGTCGGAATCCTGATGTACAACTGTCTGGAGTGGCTCCCAATCTACTTTGGTGTCTTAAAGACCGGGGCGATCGCTGTGCCCTTTAATTTCCGCTATGACGCGGAGGAGATTTTGTATTGTGTAGAGCTGGCGGAAGTGGATGTCATCGTGTTCGGTTCAGCTTTCATCGGTCGTATCGAGATTAACGCGGAGCGCCTTGCAAAGGGACGGCTGTTAATCTATGTGGGGGATGGCTGCCCTGCATTTGCGGAGAGCTACCGCGAGTTGGTGGCGGATTGTTCGAGCCAGTCGCCGGATGTCGTTTTGACGGAGGAAGATTTTGGCGCCATCTATTTTTCCAGCGGCACGACCGGGTTTCCCAAAGCAATTTTACATAAGCACCGGAGCCTGACGCAGGCCGCGGAAATGGAGCAAAAGCATCATGAGACGGGGCGTGAGGATACCTTTCTTTGTATCCCCCCACTTTATCACACAGGAGCAAAATTTCACTGGATGGGAAGTCTTGTGGCGGGGAGCAGGGCAGTGCTCTTAAAGGGGACAAGTCCGGAGGCCATTCTCTCTGCGGTTTCCAGTGAAAAGTGTACGATTGTCTGGCTTTTAGTACCATGGGCGCAGGATATACTGGACGCCTTAGAGCGCGGCGATCTGAAACGTGAGGACTATCAGCTTGATCAGTGGCGATTGATGCATATTGGCGCGCAGCCGGTTCCGCCGTCATTGATTAAGCGCTGGAGAGAGTATTTTCCGAATCATGCTTATGACACCAACTATGGGCTCTCCGAGTCGACCGGCCCGGGCTGTGTGCATCTGGGCATGGAAAATATCCATAAAGTGGGAGCCATCGGCGTGCCCGGTTATCGCTGGGAGTGTAAGATCGTCGATGAAAATGACAAAGAGGTCGCGCGCGGCGAGGTGGGTGAGCTTTGCGTGAAAGGTCCGGGTGTCATGACCTGCTATTACCGCAATGAGGAGGCGACTGCCGAGACGCTTAAAGACGGCTGGCTCTACACCGGGGATATGGCGATACAGGATGAGGACGGTTTTTATTTCCTTGTGGACAGGAAAAAGGATGTGATTGTCAGCGGTGGAGAAAATATATATCCGGTGCAGATCGAAGATTTTATGCGCCGTCATGATAAGATTAAGGACGTGGCCGTCATTGGGCTGCCCGACCGGCGCCTTGGTGAGAAAACAGCCGCGGTGATCGAGGTCAAGGACGGTATGTCATGTACCCAGGAAGAATTGGAAGAATTTTGTCTGGAGCTTCCGCGCTACAAGCGGCCCAAAGAGTACATTTTCAGCGAGATTCCGAGGAATGCAACGGGTAAGATCGAAAAGCCGAAGCTTCGCAAGATGTATGGCGCCGACCAGTTGGTGGCAAAAGAGAACCAGGCATAGCGTATTGCAATGAAATGTTAAAAGAAAAATCGAGTAGGGCGTGCCGGTTCGCTGCTACTCGATTTTTCTGATACATGAGGGCAGTTTGCAAAAGTGGCTACTGTTCCATCTGGCGCCCTAAAAAGCCTGCCGCTGCGGTTGCAAGCTTGCTCTCGGTCTCGCCCATTTTACCTTTTTCCCTCTTATCGTATAAAATCACTGCGCCGATCGCGTCCCCCTCGCAGATAATGGTGCTGATTGCCTGCTGATTAAAATCTCCCGCGTCGTCGAGTGTGATTTTAATAAACTCGTTGTCTTCTTTGGCGGCAAGAAAACTTCTTCTTTTTCCGATCGCCTCTTCTAACTGGCGGCTGATCGGTTTTCCTTCAAATTCCTTTTTCCCTGTTCCTGAGGCGGCCACCACATGGTCGCAGTCGGTGATTAATACCAGATGCCCCGTTGTCTGCGCAAGGCTCTCGGAATATTCGCCTGCAAACTGGCTCAACTCTCCGATCGGCGAATATTTTTTCAGAATAATTTCGCCCTCACGGTCGGTGAAAATTTCCAGCGGATCGCCCTCGCGGATTCTCAATGTTCTTCTTATCTCTTTTGGCACAACGATTCTTCCCAGATCGTCGATGCGTCGTACAATACCTGTTGCTTTCATATATAAAGTTCCTCCAGTTACTAATTTTTCCTTGGCAGAAGTAGTATCTGTAAAAAGGATTCAATTATACATGAAGTGGGTTTCATTTTAGCTTACTGTTCCGATAAACTGATAGCCGCATTTTTGATAAAGGCGCTCGGCGGGAATGTTATCTTTTACTACATCAAGCCGGATACTGACACATTGTTCTTCCCGTGCGACATGTTCGGCAAACATCAATAGTTGTGTCCCGACACCGTACATTTGGTAATCAGGATGGACGGCAAGCGTATAAACAACATAAATATATCGATAATCATTCTCTGTCAGCCATTTCGCGCTTTGATAGCCGTTTTCCGGCTCGTGCTTTAAAATAATTGACCCTATGATCTTCTCCTCGGTTTGGGCAAGGTACAATCCATTTGCCATGAACCCTTTTTCTGCGGCGCGGCGAACCAGATAAATGCCCTTTCTCCACCCGGGATAATTCTTGTGTGCTGCTAAGTAGTCGCATATGTCATCGTACAATTTTTCGATGCCATCTATATCTGCTTCTACAGCCTTTCTTACTTGAATGTTTTGTTTCATATACTGCTTTTCCTGGTTGCATCTATAATTATCGTAAACATTAATTGTTGATATAATTTTTTCAAAAAGTATAGGTAATTAGCCGTTGTGCTTGATATACTCAAAATGAATAAATATGCATGGCTGTTCTATCGGAAGTAATACAAAACTTTATATTCACAGCGTAAATGCGGCGTCCGGCGGGCAGCATAGCTGCAGGTGCTACTTGTCTTTTGACCCTCCGGAAAAACGTCAGGGATTCTCGCATGCTGTTTGGGGCATCGGGTTG
>CAJTYI010000060.1 GCA_910584215.1 uncultured Roseburia sp.
CCGATGCCCCAAAGAAGCACGCTTAGAACCTCTGGCATTTGCTCCATTCAGAAAAAAGCAGAGACTGTGGCGCCAACCCACGATGAATTGCCGCGTTTACCTTGTGAAGAAGTTAAAGTTTTAAAAATTTACGCTAGAAAAGATATGCAACACATAGGAATACTTAATCAGTCAAATAATGTCTAATAACCTCCACTTTTTACATACTGCTGCAATCGCAGATGAAAACATATATGGCTCATTATCCCGGCCATCTCGCAATCAAAAAACTTTACAAATGAAAAAACCTTACCTCATACGATACGGTTTTCCCTGCTCCCGTGATCTTTACCTTATAAACATCGCCTGATTGATAGGAAATATTGTCGGGCCTAAAGATAATGCACCCCTTCTGCCCATACCCGGAATTATTTACATTAAAATACCCGTTCGCTTTCTTTTTGCTAAAAACCCACTTCTTATTATCTCGCTTGCGCGTCAGCGTCACTTTTACTTTTGAGTAATCCACATCGCGCCCCATGCTGATGCTCCACGCCTCGCGGTCAGTAAAATACTCCAGCGGCATGTTCTGTGCCGGCCAGGCAACACCGTAATATTTCGAGGCCGGATTGGAGGACGTGATATCGGCATACTTCCGGTTGAATCCGTCAAACGCATACATAGCGGAGTAACCGTTTACATAGCCAAATCCCGTCTTTTTCATATAAGGGTCTAAAACCCAGCGCCTGTGCCCCAGACGGTCTATGTTGCTTTGATCACTGTCGTCCATCCACAGTCCTACGCTGTAAGCGAGATTTGTCTGCCAGGAAGTATAAGCCAGATTGGCAGAGCCCGCGCCTTCTGCCCCCAGTTTATACAGTGCATTTTTCATACCCGCAGGCTTCGCAGGGCCGTGCGATAACTGATTATTCGCCGCGTTCAGCAGCGCCGCCGCCTGACACTTCTTAGAATACCCGCTGTCCAACTTGACGTCCGCCGGAATCCCCGCTATATAGCGCATGGTGTTTAACGCGTTTAAGCCCTCTTTCAGTGATGACTTTTGCAGGCTTCCCGGGCTGTATGACCCCGGAGCGAGCGACGGATTTTTTGCATATCGGACGGTTCCCGCGGCGCTAAATTTGTGCTTCTTGACATAATTTCTGATTTCTTTTTGCGTATGGTACTGTACATAGATACCTTTCGACGCCGGTTTCGCCTGGCCAGACACCGTCGTCATCATCCCGCACACAAAGACCGCCAATAAAAGCGCCAGTTTTATTCTGTTTCGTATTTTCATATTATTACCATACCTCTCTCTCAACCTGCAAACTTTGGGCCGCAGGCACAAATTTGCGTGTGATAAAATCAGCGATCGAGCTGATTTTTCACACAATCTTCATTCCGCGAACGCTACGTTCGGGAAACCGCAAGAGAAATTTGCACATGCAGTTTCTCTTGTCGGAGCAGGGCTTATTTGTGACGTTCTCGGCACAAATAGCCGTGTGATAAAATCAGCGATCGAGCTGATTTTTCACATAATCTTCTTCAGGGCTCCATTTTGTGACATTTTTTGTGATTAATCACTGTTTGAACATACAGAAAGGGAGAATACCAGAGAGCAAGCCCCGTAATATTCTCCCAAATCATTCTTAGATATCGCCGTTTTTTATTCCGGCTGTCTGCCGATGTAAGCTAAGATACCGCCATCCACATAGAGGATGTGTCCGTTGACTGCGTTTGATGCCTCGGATGCGAGGAACACAGCCGGGCCGGTAAGCTCGTCCGCCTGTAACCATCTGTTAGCCGGAGTCTTTGCGCAGATAAACTGATCGAACGGATGTCTAGAACCGTCAGGCTGGATCTCTCTGAGCGGAGCCGTCTGCGGGGTCTCAATGTAGCCAGGTCCAATACCGTTACACTGAATGTTGTACTGGCCGTACTCGGAACAGATATTCTTGGTGAGCATCTTCAAACCACCCTTGGCAGCCGCATAAGCGGATACTGTCTCACGTCCAAGCTCAGACATCATAGAGCAGATGTTGATAATCTTTCCATGACCTTTCTCGATCATGTGCGGAATTACTGCCTTGGATACGATAAACGGAGCGTTTAAGTCAACGTCAATGACCTGACGGAACTCTGCCGCAGTCATATCGCACATCGGGATACGTTTGATGATACCCGCGTTGTTTACTAAGATATCAATCACACCGACCTCTTTCTCGATCTGTGCCACCATCGCATTGACCTGCTCTTCATTCGTTACATCACAGACATAACCATGCGCCTCAATGCCTTTCTCCTTGTACGCAGCCACTCCCTTGTCAACCAGCTCCTGCTTGATATCGTTGAATACGATCGTCGCTCCGTTCTCTGCAAATGCAGAAGCAATTGCAAAACCGATACCGTAAGATGCACCCGTTACCAGCGCAACTTTACCGTTCAGTGAAAAATTTGTAAATTCAGACATTACTCTTCATAGCCTCCGTTTCTTTTCATTTGATCTAATGATAGCACACATTGATATTTTCTGTCAACCTAAGCACAAATTATTTTTAGAACATACGTTCCATTTTAAGTCGGCATGAAGCATCTGTTACTCGAACGTGTTAAAATTACTTTCTGGCAGATGTGCGTCACTGACAGGAATGATTTTTCAAACACGACTAGCCACCCCTCCGCAAATATGCTATACTGTGTCTGGGCAAAATCAAATGTTCTGTAACGATTGCAAACCGCCCATATCAATCGTTACAAGTATGCAGCCACTGGTCTGTGAGAAAGGAAGGATATTCTATGCATCGTTTAAAAGATAAAGTAGCCGTCATCACGGGAGGTAATTCCGGCGTCGGCGCCGCCACAGCCAAATTATTTGCAAATGAGGGAGCATCGGTAGTCATCACCGCGCGAAGAGAGGCGGCACTAGAAGCGATTGCCAAAGAGATTGAGGAGGCGGGCGGCACGGTACTGGCCATTTCCACCGATATCTCCAAACCCGAAGACCCGGAACGACTGATGGAAACCGTGATGGAACGCTTTGGCAAGATTGACATTCTAGTAAACAACGCCGGCATTTTAGAGGAGGGCTTAAAACCGATCGACCGCTTCGCGGACGAAGATTTAGACCGCATCGTAGACACCAATCAAAAAGGCACGATGCGCTGTATGCGCGCGGCCACCAAGAGAATGAAAACAGGGGCCAGCATTGTAAACGTCGCCTCTGTTGCGGGTTACGCAGGCTGCGGCGGAGCAGTCTATGTCTCGACCAAAGCCGCATTAATCGGTCTCACCAAACATACCGCGCTGCGCTTTCAGGCGGAGGGTATCCGCTGCAACGCCGTATGTCCCGGAACCATTGTCACACCTATGACATCCGCCTTAAAGCCGGACGCCCTTGACCAGGATATGTTCGGAGCCATGTCAACCCACTCCAATCTGCGCACACAGCCGTGCACGGCGGAGGACGTGGCTAATATCCTGCTGTTTCTCGCCAGCGATGAATCGCGCGCCATGACAGGCCAGGCCATCGTTACCGACTTTGGCGCCAGCCTGTAAGATTACAAAACGGGGGAAGACATGAACAAAAAAGAAGTCGCGGAATTAAAACGCCGCATGAAAAAAGACGCCTGCACGTTTACGAGATTGTGCGGGTGCTATGTGGATGCCGACCACAATAAAATCGTCAGCTTCGGCAGTACCTTTCTAAATCTGGAGGATGAAGAATTCTACAAATACCTGGAGATCGCCAAAAAAGTCCTCTCCGGGACTGTGGGCAACAATCTCTTAGAACTTCCGTTTCCCATGGCCGAGGAGGAGGCCGGGGGCAAGCAGCAGTTTCTTCTGGGCCTAAGAGAGAGCCTTTTAAAAAACGACGAACTGGTAGACACATTTTATGATCTGGTGATTCAAAATTACAGCTATGTCGGCAATTATCTGATTCTGATTTTCCACGACGCCTACGACGTGATGACAAAGACGACCGACAATAACAAGCTCGACGAGTCCGAGGAAGTCTATGAGTATCTGCTCTGCGCCATCTGCCCGGTGACGCTGACCAAACCGGGACTTGGCTACCGATCTGAGGAAAACCGCATCGGCCCCCGCGTCCGCGACTGGGTCGTGGGCGCGCCGGACACCGGCTTTGTGTTCCCTGCTTTCACCGACCGCAGCACCGATATCCATTCGCTGCTGTTTTATACCAGGGACGCCAAATCTCCCCACACGGAGTTTATGCAGGATGGCCTCGGCTGCGATGTGAGACTTACCGCAACAGAAAAAAAACTCACGTTCCAGAGCATTGTCAAAGACGTCATCGGCGAGGACGATGAAAAAAGCGACGCCATCTTTATGGATATCCAGGAAAATATCAACAACCGCATTCCCGTTGTCCTAGAAGATGAGCCGGAACCGGAGCCCGTTACGCTCACCGCCTCCGCCATCTGCGAAGTGTTAAACGAGAGCGGCGTCTCCGAAGAGCAAGCCGCCCTCATCGAGAAAAATTATACATCCGTATTTGAGCGCGAACTGCCCCAGGCAGACCAGCTCGTAGACCCAAAACTAGTTGAGGCAAACGGCAGGCGCAAGGAAAAGCTTGACCTGATTCATCAGGTGGAATCTTTAAAGCAGCAGCTCGACGACACCCGCGCTCTCCCACTCGAAGAATCTGAAGACGGTGAAGATGTTCCGGCTGTGAAAACTTACGACGTGATTTTGCGCGTCAAACCGGAGAAGGTCGGCCAGATTCACTCCCAGGTCATCAACGGCCAAAAATGCCTGATCATCCCGATGGACGAGGATGAACATGCCGCCGTCAACGGTGTGAATACGACAATTTAAACAGCAGGACAAGAAACTGTCCGAAAATAAAACACAAGAAATGCTATATTGAAAAAAAGCAGCACAAAAGCTAAGCAGCACAAAAGCTCCCGCAGAAAACCAACTCATAAGAGCACTGGACTTAAGCGGGAGCCTCCTTTTTGGGATAACATTTTTTAAAATCATCAAGAGCTTGTTTTGTCACTTCCATATCTGCTGGCATATCATCACCCGCTTTCTATGTTGTTCCCTCTCATGTCGATTGTTTCTACAAGATCAGTATAACCGATGGCGTGTGACAGTGTAAAGTCTGCGTTATAATGTTTCCAGTCTTATATTTGTTGTACTAGAAGTTCGACTTCATATCCGCCGAGCGTCCCGTCAAATCGCCCGCCATGCAGCAGGGACGTCCCGCTCATTCCCATCTCCACCGCATCCGGCGTATGGTTTAACAACATCATGTATTCCCGGTCCCCCGCGCGGCGCTTAATGATCTCCGTTCCGTTTGGATGATGCAGATACGACGCCCCGGCCTCATCAGTGATTCTCTTTACCAGTGTAAAAAGCGCTTCCTCCTCGAGGTCGCAGCCGACATACCACACGCGTCCCCTGCCGTATTGATTGACGGTCACCGCGGGGCTGCCCTGATAATACTGGCTGTCATACCTTACGACAGACTGCGCCGTCTCGGTCTCTAAAATATCGCGCCACAGCCTGGATGTCCCGAAACCGTCTGTCAGCCCTGTCGCAACCGGAGAAGAATCAAACTCCTGGACCGTCACCCCTGCCAGTTTTCGCAGCCTCCCCGGGATTGTCTCCGTGACCATATTGTTGTCGTCGTCTTTGATACCACTGCGATAGGTCAGCACAAGTGTCCCGCCATTTTTAACATACGCCGTAAGACGCGTCTCTAATTGTTCTGACACGATCACACAGGCAGGCAGATACACTACTTTGTACTTGCCATCGATCATGGTCTCCGGCCCGCACGCAGGGTTTGTCCCCAGATGATGGTTGGCCCTGTAATAGGCATACAGAAGTTCCCTGTAGTCAAATCCCTGCACATGCGCTTTGATCTTATGGCTCCACACATGCTCATAGGACTTCACAATCAGTACATCGGTCATCGACTCTGCGTCTGCGAAAAGATGTGACAGGCGCCCCAACTCCTCGCCGGTCTGTTTCAGCTCATAATATCTCCTGCGGGGAATCCCGTCATGGTCGATAACCCCGAGCCAGTACTGCTCCATGCCGAACGGAACCGATTTGAACCTGAAATAGAGCATACCTTCACAGCCGTGCGCCACCGCCTGGTATGTCCACAAGCGAAGCTGGCCGGGACGCGGCGTGCCGCCAAACTTATCCCAGCCGCACGGTCCCGCCTGCTGCTCCATCACCCAAAAGTTTTGATTCTTGACGCCACGCATCAGCTCGTGCGCCATCGCAGTATTTTCATAAGTATTGTGATTCCACTGATTGTCGATATAATTGTCCCACGACACTACGTCGAGCGATTTCCCCAGCGCATAGTAGTCGAGATCAGAAAAATGTCCCATCATATTGTGCGTCACGGGGGCATCGGAGTATCTGCGAATGATGTCAATCTGCATCTGCTGATACCGTACCCAGGAGTCCGAGGAGAAACGGTAAAAGTCCATTTCAAGGCTTGGATTGTGCGCCCACAGATCACCGTAAGTCCCTTCACAGGAAGTGTAGGCCGGGAGAATCACATCATAAAAGCTCTCATACTCCTGGCTCCAGAACACCGTTCCGTATGTTTGATTTAAATGATCAATCGTGCCGTACCGCTCCCCAAGCCACTGTGCAAAACGCTTCTTACAGTGCCCGCAGTAACAGCGCGCGCTGTCGTGGCAGCCAAACTCATTGTCAATCTGCCATGCCGCTACATGCGGATTCGTACCGTAATGTTCTGCAAGTTTTTCCACGATGATCTTGCTTCTCTCCTGATAGTAACGATTATTAGCACAGCACTCCCGCCTCGAGCCATATCCGCGCACCCTGCCGTACTTATCGCGCAAAAACACATCATATTTATTTACCAACCAGCGCGGCGGCGCAGCCGTCGGCGTCCCCAGGATGACCTTTATACCCTCGGCAGCGAGCGTCTCGATCGCCGCGTCAAGCCACGAGAAATCAAATCGATCCTCCCTTGGCTCCAATCGTCCCCAGGCAAATTCTGCGATGCGCACAACATTAAAATTGCCCTCGCGCAAAAGGCGCGCATGTTCTTTCCACGTTGACGGTTCCCAATGCTCGGGATAATAATCTACGCCAAACAACATTTTCTCAAAGTTCCTTTCTGTTCTCTTTTTTTCTTAAAAGCCTGATATAGTTCCCAGTCTGTCATATGGTTATCATGGACTAAAAGTGTCAAAACTCTTCGGTCGCAGGGCGCGTAAACCGCATCACGATACCACAGGTCATGCCCCGCATTGTCCCCCAGCTCACGCACATATCCCATCATTTTTTCGACCATATAAGCGGTGTGCTTGACGTCCGCAAAACAATCGTTGGCATAAAACTCCTTCCACACACCGTATTCCGCACCGCGCATCAGCTGATCCGCGCTGTAAAACGCTTCTGCGCTGTCGCCAAATTTTAAAAACGCTTCTTTATACTCATGTTCCTGATAGTTCAGATACCCCTCGCCAAAAGTGAGAACGCCCTCGGTACAATGATAATGGATGGAAGCCTGCAAAAAGAGCGTGGCATCAAAGAGCATTTTCTTATCACCGGACAGGGCGGCGCTTACTTTCTGACAGCGCCTGTAATATGACTGCAAGTTGGCAAAATTCCTGCGGCAGATATCGGTAAACATCTGAATCTGCTCATCGAGCGCATGCTCTCCCACCAGCCAGTTTAATCTGGAAGTGCCTTCTTTTTTGCCATTGAAAATTTCATGAACCAGCAGCCGTACATTCTCTGTATAAAACTGTTCCCCCGCGTGTTCGTCCTCCTGTGTTCCGTAGGGTGCCATTGCTTTCGGATAATCACGGTACATTTCGGCCACGGACAGGCTGCCCTGATAGTAACGTTCTGCAAACTCCCTGCTATGCCGCGCGTCGCCGACCGTTTCTCCAAACCACTTTTTGCGTATCGCGTCCAGATAGTAGGCATGCGGCCTTATGTTGGAACAATTGACAATCCAATAATCCGTCATGTTCTTTTCTATTACTTGCGTCAGCTCCCGGTCGACAAAATCCACCGAATTGGGCAGCATCGTGATATGGTTGGCGGCCTGCAGATCATAAAAAGACACATGATAATAGATACCGCCATGTTCGACCGGTTTTTTCGGCATAGCCGACAGGCGCGCCGTGCGGTTGTTTTGCCGCCTCGTCACCATCTTGCCAAAGCCGTTATCTGCATATATTTTGATAATATCTTCATGGAGCTTAAGATATCCCTGCTCGTACAGCTCCATGATTTCACCGTACAAATTGGTGCACAGAATTGGATGATCGACATATTTGAGGACAAGCGCGCGCTGCAGCTCAATCACATCACCGATCAGTTTGCCGCGCTTTTCGGGCGTGTCAAAGCATCCGCTCGAATCATGCTCCCAGAACGGGCAGTCTCCCTGCCCGCGAAAGCCAAGGCTCCAGATGACGTTGCAATCCTTTTGTGCCAAAATCCCCTCTTCCCACAGCGCATGGAATAATTCCGGCGACTGCGTATAATTGGGTTCCCTGTCGGGATAAAGCCGGACAAACATTTCCGCCCCAAGCGGCTCGGCATGATGATGGGTAATCCAAAGCCCCATATCCGCCGCCATCTGCCTGTATCGTTTGGAATTTTTATCAGTTCCGGGAATCACCATATTGCCGCCGCATCTTAAGAGCGCCTCAAATACCATACGCCATGGCTCCGCTGGATCGCCGTCAATCTTCCACTTCATGATAAGAACTTCATCGTTGATAAACCAGCCGCGATATTGAATGATCGGCCTGCACCCACTGTACCGCCCATATTTTACCGGGATTACACGCACTTTGTCAATCTTTTGGTCCATCCAAAACCAAAACGGGGCAATGCCCAAAAATTTTTCACTGATAAACAGCAAACCATATACGAAGCCAAGGTCGCCGCCCGCAAACACGGCCAGTTCATCGGCCGCCTCTATGTAAAACTCTTCCCTGCCAAGCGCGTCATCTTCATGCAATGCGATTCTGTTCTCTTCCTGTTTGGCGTCCCCCAATTTTTTCCTCATATCCCGTCTTAATATGCCGACAGCATGTTTGACGGCGGTGGACTCTCCATCATAACTGATAACGGTGTGACGACTGATTACAAACTCCATTTTGCTCCTCCATTCTCGCATAACACGCAAAGCGCCTTGTATTTTTTCACTTCATAACAAAGTTTCTTGCACTTTTTCACTTTACGCCAAAGCGTCGCGCACTTTTTTACTCTGCCTTTTTTATCACTGTAACACAAATATAGTAAATATTCCTTTCTCTTCTTGTATAAAACATTGCAAATATAGACATCTTTATGATAGAATGAACATAAAAACAGCGTTCCTTTACCAGTTTCCGCAAAACTTGAATAAGCACAAAATCATGTGCATCTTAATATCACACGAGTGCAAAAACAGCCCTCAGTTTTCGCACTCACTCTGACAAGGAGGATTCCGATGGCAAGACAATCAGTTGTAATATTTGAGGACAGGGATTTTGGTATGGTTCATGATATCGATGAAAACCCGCATACCATCAATTTTCAGCTCCACAATCATGATGACCTATATGAAATCATTTTATTTTTAAACGGCGACTGCGAATTTTGTGTCGAGGGAAACACTTACCAGTTACATCCGCACGATATCATCTTTACGCGCCCGTTTGAAATGCATCATATCGTATGTTTAACCGCGAGGGCATATGAACGCATGATCCTCTACATTAAAACAGATTATTTTAAAAAATATCACTGTGAAGACTTTCTCGATATCTTTGAGAACAGGCAGCTTGGGATGGGCAACTGTATTCCCGGTGAAATCGCCGACCGCGCGCTGAAAGATTGTATGACACGTTTATACTCTTATTGCGAAGAAAACGCGTATGATGTCGTCGAACATGCCATCATAGAATTATTATACCTGATCAATCATTGCAAAAAAAGCACCGCCAATGTTTATATAAAAGATGAGAGGGTTCGCCATATCATATTATATATCAACGAACACCTCTCCGATCATTTAAATCTGGATTTACTCTCCCAAAAGTTCTTTCTCTCCAAATACTCTTTGTGCCGTATCTTTAAGGAAAGCACCGGATATACCGTAAATCAATATATTAATTTCAAACGAGTGTTACTGGCTCAGGAACTCCACAAAAAAGGACAGACGCTCATGCAGGCCAGCCTCAATGCAGGATTTAACAGCTACGCGAACTTCTACAAATCCTATGTAAAGCATACCGGAAAATCCCCCCGGGAAATGAACTAAACAGCGTTATTCTTCCCCCATGATACCTTACTTTATGGGGGAAGAAATATTGTCTGCCCTTCTTATTCGCCGCACAGCGCCGTTAATTTTTCTACGATCGCAGGCACATAAAACTCCTCACAGCAAGCCACATTCGGATGGGACCCTTTCGCGCCAATCATATATTTTGCCATCTCATCCGCATTTCTTGTATCCAGCGTACAATCCGCAAACAGATCGACCACATCAGCGCCCCACGCCTCGCACATCTGCACCGTCAAATCATGCAGCTGCTGCTGTATGGCAAAATCTCGCGCGCCCGACTTGTGAATCGTCACAAAAACGATCTTGCTGTCTGGCCACTTCTGCTTCATCGCAGAAAGTATCTCCTCGAAAGCGCCACAGAATGTTGCAGCGTCAAAACTTGTGGCACTGCTGCCCTGCACGCTTCCCAGTATCTGCGTCACATCAGCCGCACCGGATGTGTTAAAACTGTCGCTTCCCGCCGCACCGTACGCATCATTTGTATAGCCATCAAATACGATAATGTCAGGCTCCTCCGCCGGCGCTGCGGCAATCTGCGCAATGATATCATTGCTGCTGTCAATGACTGTTGCACCGTTTTTCGCAAACTTACTAAGAGACATACTGTACCTGCCCGCAATCAGGTTCATAAATGCACTGCCCGGCGCATTGTGCCCGTACACAATACTGTCTCCAAATGCATAAACCGATTTATAGTTTAACACACTCTCGATTTCTGGTTGTACCGGCCCAGCGTCACCGGTCACCGAAATCGCCAGATTGTCGACGCTTACCGAACCGTCGCTGGAACCGGCGCGCAGATAGAGGGAACCGATACTGTCGCCAACCGTGGAACCAACGGTCGTGCTGTAGAAACCAACGTCTTTCACCTCAGCGGCATAACCGCTGTCATTGGTCAGTTTAACCGTCACTTTCTTGGAGGCAAAGTCTACATCCGCTTCCATGTGCACCCAACTGCCGAGGCAGCCTGTGCTGATGCTCTGGCCGTTTAGCGTCAGAGTCGTCTTGTTGTGCAGCAGACTGATGATATGCCCCGCAGAATCCTTCACACCATAATCTATATTACCGGAACTAAACGCAGGCGCCGTATCGCCAATCGAGAACTGGCTTTCCCCGGATATCGACGCGGGGCCGATCTTTAAGTCACACGCTATTTTGACTGTCTTTCCCGCACAGGCAATCTCCGGCAGCAATGTGTATGCCCCCTGTGATTTGCCTGTTGACAAAATGTTCAAAACTCCCTTATCGGCCGTGGGATACAGCTTTCCTGCCCCTGTATTCCACGCCGCCTGATCTAACGTATAAGCGTCAAAGTTCTCATAATAATCATACTGGGCGGCCAGATTGAACACAAGCGTCAATACGGTATCGGCAACCAGCGTTGTGCTTGTCGTGGATGCAGAGGGATTAAACTGATAAACATCCGTTTTTCCCTGCGCGTTTTTAATTACAATATCCGCCTGATAGGAAACCGGCAGCGAATAGCTGTCACCGACATACAGCTTCTCCGTTATCACGGTGTCCTGCTTAAGTATATTACTTTCCTCATCCACATATTTCACAGTCACCTGAGCAACCTGTAAATCTGCATCCGATGTCATCCGAACGATAACCTGTTTCGACTCTAACGCCGGCGTCAATTCAAATTTCATTACCGCCGTGCGGAAACCGGCTGCGACTGCGGTGATCGTATAGTCTCCCTCGCTGAGCATATATTTGCCCGCATCGTTAGGCTTTATTTCTGCCTGACTGACATCATCGACCACAGTGATCGATGCGCCGCTTACCACACTGCCATCCGCTGCATTGACCGCGCCGATCTCCATCGCATACTGCGGAGCCGACATACTGGAAACTTGCACGTCATCGACAAGACACGCTCTCTCGTTATTATTATAATTTGTCTCGAACAGAATCGACTTGATGTTGTTTGTCGTAGCGCCCAATTTCCCGGAAAATTCCGCCGTGCCGTTTTTCGAGGAAACCGTAATCGTCGCTTTGCCGGACGCAAAGTCAAATACATTCTTATAGTGTGTCGGCCCGTTTTGCGCCGCAAAATTGGTGGTCCGGTCTGCCACACTCGAAAGGACTGTATACCCGGTATCACCTTCCAGCTTTTCCTCACCACCGATCATAACGCTCGTATTGGAGGAGGACGGATTATAGGCAGACAACTTCACGGAGGTGAGCGTATTGCCCGCCGAATCTTTTATCGCGTACGTCATCGTCTTGGCAGACAGTTTGCCGTAGTAAATATCAAACTCCACTGTGACCTTGCCGCCCTGCGCCACTGCGACGGGGTTATCGTAGGTCACCAAAGCCGTGCCTGTGGATGTCGTATTCATCTTGATCCTGCCGTCGTCTGTGCGGGATGCTCCTCCGGTAACGGTAAACGCGTCTTTGCCGTTATCGTCGGCAAGTCCGCTTGTAAAGCTCCAGGTATTTAATACCTCGTGCACGCCATTGTTGTCCGGCAGAATATTGACAACCGTATTCTTCCTTTCGTCGATCGCATTCTCGCCATAGATCCCCGTCCTGATATAATAGACTCCCTGCCCGTTGCCGCTAAACGGTATGGACTTGTAGGAGGACGCCGTGATCGTCTCACCGTACAGATACTTGATATGTTCTGCGGTAATCTCTTCTGTAATCTCACAATCGGCAATCAGTGTAATCGATTTTTTCCCTTTGTATTCCTGCAAATCCGCCTTGATCGTCATGCCGTCTGTCTCTGCCTCGGTGACAACCGTTCCCCACTCTTTATAGGGTGCGATTAACTGCATATTGGCAAAACTGTCAAACACCGTCACCGCGTACGCCGCAGCAGAATCAGGCAGAGCAAGCGCCACTGGAACCGTCGTCTCGCTTCCCGCATTTACCGCCGAAAGATCTGCTTTGGCGATCTGCACCGCTGTCATATTGCCTTTGTCGTCATAAGCCATCACCGCAACTACCGCGCTGCTGTAGTCTTCCGTGAGCTTAATCAGATTGACGCTGTCAATCTGTGCCGCCGTTTTGTTCACAGCGCCAACAAGGACATCCGGCTCATAAGCCTTTTTGATCTGCTCTGTTGCGGCCGTATCAGTATACGGGAGCGTCTCTTCCATCTCGGTACGGTAAGTCGTGTTATAGCTCTCCGGTGCGCCGAAGTAGGAAACCGGCACATCCGTACCGTGCGTGAGTACCATTTTATCTACGACAACACCCGGCGATACCTGGTAGAGCCGCAGTGTGTGCTTTCCGGCCGCCGGAATCGTAACCGTCGTGCGCAGTCTCTGCGTATTGTCGAGAACGCCTCTGCACCAGGGGTCATTTTTGTTCTTGGTGTCGGTGCTGACCGTATTTCTACCGGTGAGGATCACCGGCGTCTCATTGTCCACACCCACTGCAAACTTCATGCTGCCGCGCTCGTTCAAGGTAGGCATACGATAGACATCGAGCGTGTAGGTGCCGCTGTTTTCAAAGTAAACATCATAGTTCAGATAAGCGGTATTCGCACTGTCCGGCGACGCAACATCCGCAGCCAGATCGGGATAAGCTTTCACAGAATTGCCGCTTCTGCCGAAATCTTTTTCTACTTTCCACTCACGGGCGTCTTTCACCACAGCAGACGAATAATGCTCTGCCTCAATGGAAACGGTTCCCCCGGCCTCCACATACAGTTTTGCATCAGTGCCGACCGCCGGATTGGAGACATTTACGGTAATCTCTTTTGCATCGACCGTCATGGCGCCAAGCTTCTGCGTCACGTTAATCGTCGCCACAGAGCTTCCCGCCGGAACTTTGGATTGATCGAGTTCCACATAAACCCGGTCGCTGCCGTTTACCGTTCCCTCCGTCTTACTGAATGTGATGTAATCCGCATCCGATGATACGGTATAGTCAAACGAGCCGTATCCCTGGTTCACAACGTCAATAAACTTGCGGTAAGTATCATATACCGAAAGAGAAAGTGTATTTTGCTCACCAAGAGATGCCGCGGTATCGACAGCCACTGCAAGCGACGTATAGTCGAGGGAGCTTGGCGTATCGACGGCGAGACTCGTCGTAATATGAGCGTCACATCCCTGCAGCTTGGACGGATTATTGTTCATCATCTTATCCCACTTACCGCCCCGCAGTGCGTTATACGCCGCCAGATCTGCATCAATCTGCGCCACGGCCGCGGCCGTTTCTTTCGCATACTGGTATGGCGCCATCCCTCTTCCCTGCGCAGCGTAGAGATTGGCACGGTCCGTCTGGATGTAATCGATCATCATATTTTGGAACGTGCGAATCGGATAGAGCGCAAGTTCAAAGAACGCGTCTTTCTTCTCTTCGGCAAGTTTGCCATAGAGCGCTTCGGCTCTCAATGTAAGTTTTTTGCATCGCTCTAAGAAGCGCTGAGCTTCGTCGCCGTACGCCGTCACGGAAAACTCGCCGCTTCTGATAAATTCCGGGCGCTTTGCGTTCGCAAGCTCATAAAATTCATCCATGATCGCGGCATATTCTGCGGCGTCTTTATTGGTCAAATTAAAATCACGCCTTGCATTCGCGGCAAATACTTTGCTGATGTCCCGATCTCTCGTTTTGATATCGCGCGCCAGTCGCAGAAAATATTCGATATCCTGTTCGGCCGGCTTAATATCGCCGACATTTAAAATCCACATCCGATCGGCGCCCATATCATAAGACTTGCCCATCTCCTCGCGAATCAGCCCAGGCTGCGTCGTCGTCAGCCACAGATAGCTGGTCGGATAACCGTAATAGGAGATATGATAATAGATACCCGTGCGTCCCGCATTGGCGCGCTCGGTATCGTTCGCGTTCTGCCGCACATAACCAAAGTTATCGTCCGTCCACATAATCGTAACGTCCGCGGGGATTTGAATGGACCCCTCGTTATAATATTTTAAGATATCTTTGTAAGGAATAAACACCTGCGGAACATCCGTGATATCTTTCCCTGTCTTGTCACAGATTTCCTCCTTGATAATCTTCCTCTGCACATCTATGATTTCCTGCAGAGCCGTAGCGTAATCCATATTGGTCTGGAACGAACCGTCGTGGACGCCGCGCATACCAAGTGTATACACATTGTCATATCCGCCGTAATCCCGCACGCTCTCTCTCCAGTATGCCTCAAGAAATTCCTTGTTGTCCACCGGATTATTGTTGTTGTCATGGTCGGTCCAGTAGTATGCCACAGATTTGCCCGACTCATTTTTCAGCGCCTTGTAGAGCGTTTTCCCCGGATTATCCGCCTCCCATTTGTCCTGGAACGCGTCAAGTTCACCCAAGTTATTACGCATGAGCGGTTCACAGTGGGACGAACCCATAATGATTCCGTACTCGTCTGCAAGCTTCGCATTTTCGGCATCGTTGTGGAACGCAGGCGAATAAGCATGCATGGCGGGCCACAGGAAATTTGCTTTCATGCGGAGCAACAGTTCAAATACTTTTTCATATGTCTCATGTGACATCGGCGTGCCATCGGCACTCTGCGACATCGACCACTGATTCAAATTGAACTCGTCGTTGATAAAAATTCCACGGTACTTAACCGAGGGCTCCCCCTCCGTATATCCGCCGGAAGGCAGATTGATATAGAGCGCGTCCGCATGGACAGGGTCTACGTCCGCCCACCACTTCCACGGAGATACACCGATTTTTTCGCACAGGTCATACACGCCAAAAATTGTGCCGCGCTTGTCAGAACCAGCTATGACGAGCGTGTCGTCCACTTTCTGTATCGTAAAGCTCTCCCATTTATCTTTTATTGCACTGACATCCAGCTTGCCGCCGCTCACAAGCGCGTCCACCGCCGCGCTCTTCCCGATGGTTCCAACAATGACCGAAGCGTCATTTGCGCCGTCAGAGGCGGGCGCGCCGTTACGAATCTGCGGCGTTATCCCGGTAACAGACGCGATATCTTCGGCCAGATTGCCGACAGCGCGCGCAACACTCTTATCGTCGTTTGCGTCGACATAGATCGTGGTTGTCTTACCGGACGCCGCCAGTGTGAGATCGCCGCCTGTTGCAGACACATAACCTGACAGCGCTTTGTTTTCTCCCTCGTTTTCGGGTTCCTCACTGTCCCCGGTCTCACTTCCTCCGGTCGTCTCGCTGTTTCCTCCGACTTCACTTCCTCCGGTTGTCTCACTGTTTCCAACCGTCTCGCTTCCTCCGGTCGTCTCGCTGTTTCCAACCGTCTCGCTTCCTCCGGTCGTCTCGCTGTTTCCTCCGACTTCGCTTCCTCCGGTTGTCTCGCTGTTTCCAACCGTCTCGCTTCCTCCGGTCGTCTCGCTGTTTCCTCCGACTTCACTCCCCCCGGTCGTCTCACTGTTCCCAACCGTCTCGCTTCCTCCGGTCGTCTCACTGTTTCCTCCGGCTTCGCTTCCTCCGGTCGTCTCGCTGTTTCCTCCGGCTTCACTTCCTCCAGTGATCTCACTGTTTCCCCCGGTCGCGCCGCCATTTTCTGTAACCGTTATCGTACATGACGCTTTCTTTGCATTGTTCAGCGTCTTTATGGTAATCACGGCCGTACCCGCGGCCAATGCCCGAATATTGCCTTTTGCGTCGACTGTCGCAACGCGCTCTGCCGAGGATGAATAACTTGCCAGCTTACATGTCGCATTGGCCGGCGCAACAGTTACACCCAGTGAAGCTCTCTCTCCCACCGCAAGGCGCATCGTCTTCTCATACAACGCAACACCTGTCACCGGTACCTTCGGAACGATGACCGTAAGTTTGAGCGTCAGATTTTTTTGACCCGCTTTTTTCTTATTCTTAATTGTCAGCGTCGTCTTGCCCGCTTTCACGCCTTTTAACTTGCCCTTCTTCGTGACGGTGACAATTTTTTTATTCTTGACCGCATATGTATAACCCGCCACTTTCGCACCCTGCGGAAGAACGGACGGCTTAACGGTGATCGTTTTCTTTACATCAACCGCCAGCGTCTTACTCACTGCATCCTTTACGGCGATCGATTTTGCCGTTGGCGGTGTCACCGTAACGCTGCATGTCGCCTGAACGGATTTCTTCACCGCCGACACCGCCGTAATCTTTGCCGTACCTGCCTTGATTCCGGTCACCACCCCTTCTTTTGTGACTGTGGCAACTTTCTTATTGCTTGTCTTAAATGTCACTTTTTTAGAGGCATTTTTCGGTGTCACCGCCTTTACCTTCAAAGTAAACTTCTTTCCCACTTCCACCGATTTCTTTGCCGCACTGAGCGTAATCTTCGTCGGCGCCTTGCCTGCCGCCAAAACCTCTGTGGCAGGCCCCCCATAAAGACTTCCGACTGTCAGTAAAACCGCCAGTGCAAACGCCAACACCCTTTTGCATGTTCTCGCTCCCCATTGTCGTCCCCTCATACCGTTCTCCTTTCATTTTGCATGAACATTGGGATATTGTTGTCATCTTTCGTAAACGAAAAAACAAAAATTTTGACATTTACGATATGAATATAATTTATTATATCCTCTTTATTTGCAAGAAACATCTAAAAAGTTGCCAGATTCATTTCAAAACTTGCCGTTTCCACCATCGTGTAAACTGTTTTTTTTGCCGCGCCGGGCGCGTACGGTTTTTTCGTTATTTTCCTTTTGTAAATGTGCGTATAAAAAAGAATCACTCCGTGATTCTTTGCAAGTTGCTTTGCAACTTGAGAATTGATGCGTCTGACGACGCAATTTCCTATAAAGTAAAAAAGACAGCCATTCGCCTGTTTAGACAAATCGCTGCCCGCAGTAAGTACTAACTCGCTATAACCGCATTTCTTCTATCAACCTGCCAACGGATGTACCTAAACCATCAGCTTTCACACAGGATATTATTTTTCCTCTTTTCTTCCTCATAGAATCTCAAAAACTCTGCACGGTTTTTGTCAAACAATTGTTCCAGCTCATAAGAGAGCACAAAGGGGTCGTAAGCGTCAAAAACATTGGGTATGTACTGATACAGACGCTGTGCCAGCTTTTCCACATGGTCGACATCGACACCTTCCACATAAAACGTCTTTTTCTCCGTAAAGATCACTAATCGGACAATAAAAGAGGAGGAACCCTTGCGGCCGACCTGAGCGCAGAGCCAATATATTTTTTCGCGTGGAATTATCGTTATCTTCCCCATACCGTTGCCTAGCAGCAAATAGGATGGAAGCAAAATAACCCTTGCTCCATACGGTTTCTTTCCCTGGGCAAATTCATAGATATATTCGTCAACCAGAATCTTTCCTTCCGCCACTTCACGGTTAATCAACCGGGCTGCCTCCTCTTTGGTACGTTCCGCAAATGGCAGCAATAGACTTCTGCTGGCGTCCGCAGCTGACCGGATAGACGCAATTAACCCGATTACTACAGAAATCAGCATAACACCCGCCATAATTCCCAGACAGACGATCACTTTTACTGCCCTCGCATCATCAAAATCGAAAATATCCTTTACAGCAAAACAGATTACTGCCATCGAAACAAGAAACACAACGGTTAAAACCGTAAAAAGTTTCCTGTTCCTCTGATTGGCCTTTTTTGCTTCCTGTTCCAAAAATCCCTGTTCCATATTTCGTCTCCTTTCCTCGCGTAAACAGATCAGACTCAAATCTATAGTTTATTAGCTTGAAAATTTATACCATAAATGAATAAATATGCAAGATGGCACTGATAGGAAGTGATATACTTTCATTTTCAGTGTATGGAAGCGGCTTCCAGCAGGCATCTTAAACTGCAGGCGCTCTTGTTTTTGCCCGAACCTCCAAAACGCCGGGGTACTAGCGCATGCCCTTGGGGCATCCAGT
>CAJTYI010000061.1 GCA_910584215.1 uncultured Roseburia sp.
CGATGCCCCAAAGAAGCACGCTTAGAACCTCTGGCATTTGCTCCATTCAGAAAAAAGCAGAGACTGTGACGCCAACTTACGATGAATGACCGCATTTACCTTGTGAAAAGAAAAAGTTTATAGTTTACGATAGAATAAATATGCAACACATAGGAATACTTATTTAGTCAAAAAACGTCTAATAACCTATCATTTTACAACGACCCGATCTCTTCCGTTCATTTATCGGATTTTCATCGAAGCTTTATACCAGGACTGTTTTTTGAGCAGTCTCTGATATTTCGTCTTAAATTTGGAGGGAACGCAAAAAACTGCTTTTTTATGGATTCCCTTAAATGAATCCTCGCCCAGCAGTTTGACTCTGCTGCCCATAATATTGACCTTCTTGACTTTATTGAGGTATTCCTTTTTCATGTTCAAATCAAATACGAACAAGTCTTTGCCGATTTTGGTTATTTTCTTGGGAATATCCACCTCCTGCAATGCATAACAATTGGCAAAACATTCATCGGGCAGTACAGTGATTTTGGCATTCTTATTGATGTGTATCGTTTTCAGATAACTGCGTGAAAAAGTATGAGACGCTAATTTTTTTAGGCTGGCCGGCAGCGTTATGCTTTTCAGAGCTTTACAGTTAGAAAAGCATTGTTCGTCGACTGTCTCTAAACGAGAGCCGGCAGCAAATGTTATTTTTTTTAATTTTGTACAGCCTGCAAAAACGGAAGAGCCAAGCGCTGTCACGGAAGCGGGAATCTTTATCCCGGTCAGCGACTTGCAGCCGCTAAAGGCCGAGTTGCCGATTTTCGTTACACCATTCGGGATGTTGACCTCATTAAGCTTTGGGCATTGAAAGAACAGATCTTTCGGAATCTCCCTTAAATTCTGTGGCAGCGTCACCTTCTCAAGTGATGCACATAGCTCAAATGCTCCCGCTCCTATGATCTTGACACTGTCCGGCACGGTGACGGTCCGCAGTGAATTACATTTTATAAATGCCATGGCGCCGATCGCTGTCACCGATTGTCCCTCGATTTCCGCAGGAATCGAAATATCCGCGTCCTTGCCCGTATATTTTAAAATTTCTATGCCCTGATAATAGTCGCTGTACTGGTATTCAAATTCATACGGCGCCGGTGTGACAGTCCCCGCCAAAACCTCTGTGCGTATACCGAGCAAACCGGTAAAAACGAAACAGATTGCTAAAATGATACTTGTGATTTGTTTTTTAGTCATATTCATCCATCTGCCTTTCTAAAAAATACTGCCTTAATACCTGTGTAATTTGCAAGAAAAGCTTTAAATTTCGCTTGATTTGATTTTAGGACAGTTTACGGATACTACAATCACTATACTGGCTACGTTCTGAACCTGCAATGTAACAACCAAAATTTGACATGATATCTGGCTGAATTTACACTTTAACTATATCCTGACGTTTTTGAGATCGTCATATGGAATCAAAGAACAGCTCGAAATATCTTTCATCACTATATTGTTATAGTCTCACATCCCCACAGCATATAACAACTTATCTCATAAGTATGCCCCGCCTGCAATTTCAGATTATCTCCAGTTATTTCTTGTTCTAAACCATCTGCATATCTGATCGCAACCATCGGTTTGATCGTCACTATTTTGCTGCCCTTCTCAAAAATCACAGCCGCCTCATAATCCTGTTCTCCCTGTTCGTCTTTCAAATAGGCGTAGGTCACATAATGTTTCTTATCGATCTTCATGGCTATTTCAGCCTTGGACGTATCAAATCCTAATGTCTGCTCCAAGATATCTTCAAAATATAAAGCCAACAGTCCTTTGTCGCTCAGTTTTTTTATAAACTCCACTAAAATCGCATCCTCTGTCTTTGATATCCCGATTATATTTGCATGATACTTATATGGGTGATATTGATTAACCCATCTTTTCATCATATATTCCGCTCTCTGATAACAAATTGACGACGGCGCTTCCATTCGACCTTCAATCATTCCATAATAATTATCATAGATATCATTGGGGAGACTGTTGATATATGTTTTTATAGCTTTTGCCATAGTATAGCCATTTTCCACCGTCAAAGCAACAGGTACTTTTTTTGAAAGTTTTTTCCCCGCCTCCTCCCACTTTTTGGCTGATTTACGGCTGATATAGGAGGAAAAACGTCCTTTTTTCACGACCTTTACCGGACAGTTTACTTTCTTTCCCTGATACTTGACTGTGACAACGGCCTTGCCTGGCTTCTTTGTCCTCGCATATCCATTTTTATCGATTGTGATCACCTGGGGATGGTCAGAAGAATACTTTGCTTTCAGTTCCGATGCACACCAAAATGCACTGTTATCCCTCATGTGTACCTCCACCAAATCTCCAAAATGAAATTTTTTTCCGATTTCTATATGCAAAGGTTTCCAAGAAAAATCCATATAAGACACTTGGTTTTTGGCCGCCGATATCTCTGTCGGTCCCTGTATACAGCTGATAAATACAAGCGCAATCGCTATAGCAATGTTGATCATCCGCTTTCCCGTCATCCTTTTTTTCTGATCTAAAACCTTAAGTCTCTTTAACATAGTTGACCTTCCATTCTGCGCTTCTCCCCATCATTTACCGCCCATGCTTCGTCTTGCTCTTTCTTTTTTTATGATACTATACATTTCATTTATAACCCACTTTTTTTGCAGATTTGCGCTCGCATAGTATAATTAGCTTGTATCTAATCATGAAACTTTCTCACATAATAGTAACCTCACATTCCCACAAGTCATAACAATGTATACTATAAGTATGGCCGGACTGCAGCTTGAGACCATCACCTGTAATCTCATATTGTAAGCCATCCTCATACTTTGTGACAGCAGTCGGCTTGATCGTCACGGTCTTGCTGCCCTTCTCGAAAATCGCAACAGCCCGATAATAGCGCTCTTCCTCCACATCTTCCAGAAAAGTATAGACCTCATAGCGTTTTTTATCAATCTCCATGTCCAATGTCGGATAGCCAAATACGTCAAGCCCCTGCGTCTGCTCCAATATCTCATTAAAATATACGGCTAACAATCCCTTATCACTGAGCTTTTTCTGAAACTTCACCGTAATCGCATCCTCTGTCCCGGATACCACGGCCATATTGATCATGCTGCCCATACATGGATGATATTTCTTGGTCCATCTGCGCATCATATATTCCGCCCTCTGATAACAGGACGCCGACGGCGCTGCCAGCACCTCTTCACCATATAATCCATAACTATCAGACTGCGCAATTCCCCGCAGGCCATTGACATATGACGTTACGGCATCCGCCATAGCAAATCCGTTTTCCACGGTCAAAGTAAACGGTACTTTTTTGGCAAGTTTTTTTCCTACTTTTTCCCATTGCTTCAAATCACTTTGACTGCAACCATAGCATGATAATTTCTTCACAACCTTTACCTTACATTTCTCTTGTTTCCCCTTATACTTAACCGTAATAGTAGCCTTACCAGGTTTCTTAGCCTTTGCACAACCATTTTTATCAATTGTGATTACCTCTGGATGGTTGGAGCTATATTTTGCCTTCAGTTCCGATGCACACCAGTAACTTCCGACATAATCTGTTACCACCACTAAATCCCCCAAATAAAATCTTTTCCCGCTCTCTATACTGAAGGAATCACAACAAAAATATAAGCTTTTAACACTCATTGGGGCTGCGGATATCTCTGTCGGCCTTTGTACACAACTGGTAAGTACAATCACTGCCGCTATCATAATGTTGATCATCCACTTTCCCGTCATCCTTTTTTTCTGATCTAAAACCTTAAGTCTCTTTAACATACTTGACCTCCCATTCTACGCTTCTTCCCATCATCTGCCGCCCATGCTTAGTCTTGCTCTACAACCTATAACACCCTTTCCAATACGCCTCGCCGTCAGAAGACAAATGTTCCGCAAAACCCTCAAATTTATTTAAGCAGCTCACCATAACGGCATAAGCCATTTCCTACGGGGACAGGCAGCGATTATTGAAATTGAAACTTCACCTTCTACAGATTGTCAAATTTCTAATTTTTCCAATATTACTTCTCCATCTACTGTCTTTTCATTACGAAGCATACAACAAGCAAGACATTTAGCGTTATGGGATCATCAATTCCATATAATTTCCCGATCTAGATTTACATTATTTTTCACTGGAACTAGATTCATATCTGTAACCGCTTTAAAAAGGTCATAATAATCATTCTTTTCACCAACATCTAACGTTTCGCACGCGTAATAATACACACCTAACATATAAAAACCTTTCCAAAACTTCTCACCATAAGAAGAAAAATCTTCCGCAGAACCCTCAAATTTATTTAAACAGCTCACCATAACGGCATAAGCCGTTTCCTGCGCACACAGCCAACGATTATTGACATGGTCTATATTATCGGCCTGATAATTTTGATTATAACCTGTCGTATTTTTATGAAGAAATTTCTGATATGTCCCATCGCCAAGTTTAACGTAGCAACTGTGCGCAAACGCATCTGTTGCCGTGTGCATCGCCATCCCATAAAGGAACAGCTGCCTCCAATGTTTCTTAAGAAGGGGTTGCTGCTTTATATCACGATCGATAGCAGAAAAATCCCGATCATTACCTTTTATAATGTTATCCATATTTTCAAATATCTCCTGCCAAGAGACGTCATAAATACCTAACACCGAAATGTTATCCCTCATTCTTTTATAACAACCGGCTTGCTGACCGTTCTCTATCTTCAAATTTGTGGTATCACCGCCCGCTGCCGCTATCCGCGTAGCAAAAATATAATTCGCCACAAAATTCTTTCTGTCCGAGCCATGCCATTCCGGAAAATTCTTTCCTCCCGCCATATGGCTCATTGTGCGATCCGGATAAACCGCCCCGGCCTTTAAGATCTTAATCTCTGTCTGGTTATATCCAAATTCCTTTCCCAGCCTTCCCGCTAACGGGCCATGACCATCCTTACTTTCCGCCTCATTGCCGCCACTCCATCTTCCCTCGACATAATTAATCTCTTCAAACGTCTCCACCGGCCTGCCAACCTGTTCCGCCTCTTCCAGCGCATCAGTGGCAGCATCCTCCCCCGCTTCTGCCTCACCTGTCTCGGCCCCGGTGCCTCCGGTCTGTGTCCCGTCTAATGCCGTGCCGGTTTCCCCGGGTGTTATCGCTTCCTTTTCCACACTTTCAGTTAAGGATTCTGTACTTGAATACACTTCCTTTACCGCCTCTGATTCATCTGCCGGATGCCCAGCTTCCCTTTCTCTTTGCCCATCCGCCATGACAACTTCCTCATATTCTTCCAACATCTCCTGTGCATAAGCCACATCCAGCAGGCCGCTTCCAAAGTACGCTTCGTCCCCCAGCGGGTTGCTGCTCTTTTGCAGCACCCTGCGGATAAACGCCGCGTCTTTTGATTCGCTCTGCTGCATCAGCAGCGCCGCCGCTCCCGCGACATGGGGCGCCGCCATGCTGGTGCCGGAGTTTACGGTTTCCAGTCCCAGCAGACTCTTTGACGCAATCTGTTCCCCCGGTGCGGTAAGCTCGACTTCCTCTCCGGTGGCGCTCTCCTCGGTTTTTTGGGCTGTAGTGTCTACCGCGCCAACAGCGATCACTTCCTCAAAAGCCGCCGGATATTCCACGGCGCTTTTCGTCCCGCCGTTCCCGGCGGAGCTTACCATCATAATCCCCTGTTCTGCCGCCGCCTGAATGGCTTTCTCCAGAATATCAGATTTTGTGGAAGTTCCAAAACTCATGTTGATAATATCCACATCCTGCTCGATACACCAGTATATCCCGGCAACGATATCGCTCAGGCGACCTCGGTTCTGACTGTCCATGACCTTGACCGAATAAATCTGGGCCTGCGGGCAGATCTGATGAATGATATCAGCGATAGCCGTCCCATGCCCGGTCATATCGTTCATATAATAGGGCAAGTCCTGCTCATCTTTTACCAGATTGACGCTTCGTTCCACCGGTATGCCCGCGAGAAATTCCACGCCGGAATCCAAAACGGCTACTTTTACCGGGGCGCCGTTTATCTCTGCGGCCGCCTCATCCGCACGCACCATCTGTACATTCCACTCGACTTCCTCCTTGCCGGACAGCATCTGCTCGATCTGCGCTCTTTTCCAGTTAAACCGCTCCATGGCGTCCATTTCTTCCAAGAAAGAATTATCTGATTCCCACTCTGTCTCTTCAAATTCTGATTCCATAGCATCATCTGATTCCCACTCTGCCGGCACAGGGACAGAAGCGTCCAATGAAGCTCCCTCCAAAAAAATATTTTCCTCTATGTAGATCTCTTCGCTTTGGCTGCTCAATATTTGCAGTTCTCTCGCCTGCACCGCCGTCAGGTCTGTCTCCACGATCACCTCTGGCGCCTCAACAGCGATTTCCTGCACCTCGTCTCCGATTGACACCTCATCCGTGATATCCGTTTCCATATAAACTACATAGGCCCCGTCCTCCGTTGGTAGATCAACCAGCTCCACGCCGTCTGCGACTGCGGCGGCCTCATCGGAAACGGCAAATTCCGTTATTTCCTCCTCCGTCATAGCGGATATCGCCTCATCCGCATATTCCTCTGCACGCACTGCATCTGCCGGAACCACAATGTTTGCTACAGTCATGGCCGCAGCTAAAATAACAGCCATAAATCTTCCTTTGTCTCTCATAAGCCCTTTTCCTCTCAGCTCATCAAATATTTTTATGAACTTATTTTATCCCTCCTGGCCGCTTTCTACAATGCAACCTGCGTGAATTGCCCTTTAAACTGCGTGAATTATCTTGTCATCCTTCATTCCATCTTTTATTTAGTACTTTTTACACACCTGAATCATTCTTTACGATATGTGCAGTAAATGCACATACCTGTCTAAACTGCTACACCTTCTTCTCTACAAGAAAGTTGATGTAAACAAAAAAAGATTGCATTTTTATTACCATTACAGTATAATGCAATCCTGAGAACAACGTACTCCTTTGCCACCGGGTAAGGGAGAGCATACGTCAGTCTTTCTATCGTTAGGTCTGAGAAGATAGAGAGTGCTGGCGCTTTTTATTTTATATGGAAACAAGCACCTGGAATGGGGGTTGATTATGAGAGAACAAACACTTTTCAAAGAATTCTCACAATATGTGATTTTAAATATCTGCGGTATGGTAGGTCTGTCCTGCTATATACTCGCAGACACGTTCTTTATCGCCAACAGTCTGGGGGCAGACGGGCTGACCGCCTTAAACCTCGCCATTCCAGTTTACAGCTTCGTGCACGGCAGTGGCTTGATGCTCGGCATGGGAGGGGCGACGAAATATGCCATTTACAGAGGGCAGAAAAAAACCGGCCTCGCAAACCGGGTATTCACCGACTCCTTATATCTTGCGGCAGCAGCGGCTTTCCTTTTTATGACAGCAGGCGTCCTTTTTTCCAGCAGACTGACCTCATTATTGGGCGCAGACAGTGATATCTTTCCAATGACAAAGACTTATATCCAAGTTATCCTGCTCTTTGCTCCCGCATTTTTGGCAAACGACTGCCTGCTCTGTTTTGTGCGCAACGACGGCAATCCCAGATTATCCATGGCTGCCATGCTGATCGGAAGTTTTTCTAACATACTGTTGGACTACATATTTTTGTTTCCACTGCAAATGGGCATTTTCGGGGCAGTCCTGGCGACCGGAATTGCGCCCGTCATCAGTATGAGCATGATAGCGATACATTGGATTGCGAATAAGAATACGTTGTGTATAGAAAAGGTAAAACCGTTACGCGCGTCGGCAAAACAGATCATCGCGTTAGGTTTTCCCTCACTGATTACAGAAGTGGCCTCGGGAATCGTTATGATTGTCTTTAATATGATCATCAAGCATTTACAGGGCAATATAGGGATTGCCGCTTACGGCGTCGTGGCAAACTTGTCACTCGTTGTCAGCTCCATCTATACCGGAATTGCTCAGGGAACACAGCCGCTGTTTGGCAGATTTTACGGGCGTGGGGACAATAAAAAGATCAAACAACTTTTAAACTATGCCCTGGCAGCCATGTTTAGCCTCTCGGTTATCATTTTTTTGATATTTTTTGCGGCCGCCGACCCGATCGCCTGCCTGTTTAACCGGGAACAAAATCCTATGTTACAGCAATTTGCCGTAGTTGGACTGAAACTATATTTCACGGCGCTCCCCTTTGCCGGCTTTAATATCATCCTGTCCACCTATTTTACATCCAGGGAATGGGCCCTGCCGGCTCAGATTACTTCGCTGGCAAAAGGCCTGATCGTTATCGTACCGATGGCCTTTCTTATGTCCTCCCTGTTTCAAATGACAGGTGTGTGGCTGTCCTATCCGCTCACAGAGGGTGTCGTTGCCATAACCGGATACCTCTGGCTGCGCCGTTTGGACCGCCCCTAACCCGCGTAATTCCAGATCATGTATATGTACCGTGCTCGTTGATAACCGTTGGAACACGCTGTTTTAAGAAAGACGCTGCGGAGCAGTCCGAATGGCAAATGACCGTAATAGTTTTTGCAGACGCCTTATTGCAGTTTCTTACGTTTTTTGGGCTTTGGCTCCGGCAGTTCCTGACAGGTCGCTGCCACAAGCTCGGTCAGCAAACTCTGATTTTCCACATCCTCAACCAGAAAGTAATTCTTCGCTCCCTCATAGGGCGGCGCCTCCGTCAACTCCGGACAAATCCTGCGTCCGGCTTCCGTGATTTTGATATAAAACTGATCTTCACAGATTACCGCAAAAATCTTTCCGTTGCAGTAGAGCCCGTATTCTCCAAACATTTTCCTGTAGGTGATATCTCCGGCTCCCCGCAGCTGATCGGCCATAAATTCTACAAATTCAATTTTTGATGCCATCTTTTCCTCCTGTGCGCTAATCGTTGCGCCGTATTTTGTTCATACAATCAACCATTCCGCCGCCTTTGTCTGGCGGCACAGATAGTATTGAAATGTTTCAACCCTTCCAATTTTCGTACTATACTAGACTTCATTCTTAATCGAAACATTTTGCAAACGATGCCCTCTTAAACATCGCATTCCGGTTCCGCGGCCTTCCCCGCATGGAAAAAGCAATAGACGGAACGCGCCGCATGCTCATTCATCGCTTCCGTCGCCGCAAGATCCTCCTCCGTCGCCGCCTTGATCGCGTCCAAAGACTGATATTTGCGCATCAGCGCTTTGCGCCTGGCCGGTCCGATGCCAGGAATATCGTCCAACACCGAATGAACCTGCTCTTTGCTGCGCAAAGACCGGTGATATTCAATCGCAAAACGATGCGCCTCATCCTGTATCCGCGTGATCAATTTAAAGCCCTCGCTGTGACGGTCGATCGGTATCTCCACGTTGTGAAAATACAGCCCTCTTGTGCGGTGATTGTCGTCTTTTACCATACCGCAGACCGGGATAGCAAGCTTCAGCTCATCAAGCACCTGCAAAGCGATATTGACCTGGCCGCGCCCGCCGTCCATCATAATCAAGTCGGGAAACCTGGTAAAGCTGCCGTACTCCGCCGCCATATCTTTGCCCTCCAGTTCCTCCTGCTCCCGCATACCGTGGGTGAAACGCCTCGTCAACACTTCGTGCATGGACGCATAGTCATCCGGCCCCGTAACCGTACGGAGCTTAAATTTGCGGTAATCACTGCGCTTTGGTTTACCCTTTTCGTAGACAATCATCGAACCGACGGTCTCAAATCCGTTGATATTGGAAATATCAAACGCCTCCACGCGAACCAGATGTTCCATATCCAAAAGCCCTGCGATCTCTTTGAGCGCCCCGATCGTGCGCCCCTCCTCCCGCTTAATCTTCTCTTTATCTTGGGAAAGCACAAGCTGCGCGTTTTTCTTTGCCAGTTCCACCAGCTTTTCTTTCATCCCTTTCTGTGGAATCCTAAGATATACTCTGGCTCCACGCTTCTTGGTAAGCCAGTCGGTCAACACGCCGATCTCCTCCGGTTTCTCCTGTAACATAATCTCCCGCGGAATAAATGGCGTGCCCGCATAAAACTGTTTGACAAACGTGGTTAAGATCTGACTTTTGGTGTCCTCGGTCCCCACGCGCACATAAAAATGATCTCTGCCGATTAACTTGCCCGCGCGGATAAAAAAAACCTGCACCACCGCATCCTGCTCATCGGACGCCATGGCAATAATATCCTTATCCTCCCCGTCGGTATGCGTAATCTTCTGTTTCTGTGCCACCTGCTTGACACTGTTTAACAATTCCCGGTATTCGATGGCCTTTTCATACTCCATCCGTTCCGACGCTTCGAGCATTTGCTCTTCGAGTGAACGCAGCACCGGCTTATAATTGCCGTTTAAAAACTCAACGACCTCCTCGATCTTTTTTGCGTATTCCTCTTTGGAAATATAACCCTGGCAGGGCGCCGTGCACTGGTGAATATGATAATTGAGGCACGGGCGCTCCTTTCCGGTATCTCTTGGCAGAACACGGTTGCACGTGCGGAGCTGATAGATTTTATTGACCAGCTCGATCGTATCCTTGACTGCCCCTCCGCTGGTATACGGACCAAAATAGCGGGACTTATCTTTTTTCTGCTGCCTCGCAAAAAGGACTCTCGGAAACTCCTCTCCCACCGTCACTCTGATGTAGGGATACGACTTGTCATCCCGCAGCATCGTGTTATATTTGGGCCGGTGCTCCTTGATCAGATTACACTCCAATACCAGCGCTTCCAGCTCGGAATCCGTTACGATATACTCAAACCGCGCAATCTGTTTTACCATCTGCGCTTTCTTTATGCCCTCGTTGTGGCTGGGCTGAAAATACTGGTGCACACGCTTGCGCAGGCTCACAGCTTTTCCGACGTAGATGATTACATCGCGGCTGTCATGCATAATATAAACTCCCGGATTATCCGGGAGTTTTTTTAACTCTTCTGCGATATCAAACATAGGTATCTCTGCCTTTTATTCCCTGTGGTCTGTTTCTGAAAAATCTGTCGGCAATTCAGCTCCATGCTGCGGCTCATCCTGACCGAAATCCCCCGGCCGGGCTTCCCCATTTTTCAGCTCATCCTGCCGGGTCATGTTCTGCCCTAAATCCTCCGGCTGGGCTTCCCCGTTCTTCGGCTCATCCTGCCGGGTCATGTTCCGCCCCAAATCCATCGGCGGAAGCAGCAGCCCATCGCCAACGTCTACATCCTCATGGAACCGCGCCGGTGCACTCGCAGCCTCATCTGCACGGCGCACTTGCCCCACTCTTAAAGTTTCCTGTCCATCCGCACCATTTGCTATGCCTGCATACAGATTTCCCGTTCCATCCACGCGATTGGCTTCGCCCGCGCCATTCGCTTCCTGTCCGCCCCTGCCACTCGCTTCGCCCGTCTGCTTCTCCAGGTTGATTCTCGCCTCCTCGGCCTGCTCAAAGAACGTCTTTTTCTGCTCCGGTGACTCCTCCGGTTCCGGTATCCCCTTGAGCTTACGGAAAATCTTCATAAACTCCTTGCCGGTTATCGTCTCGTGCTCATACAGATAATCGGAAATGTGGTCAAGAACCTCGCGGTTCTCGGTGAGCAGCCGGATTGCCTCGTCATAACAGCTGTTGATAATAGACAAAACTTCCTTATCAATGAGCGCCGCGGTATCCTCCCCGCAGATCAGCCCCGCACGGTTTTCCAGATACTGGTTTTCCACGGTGGCTAAGCACATCATGCCAAACCGCTCGGACATACCGTACTGTGTCACCATGGCCCGCGCAATGTGGGTAGCGCTCTCGATATCGTTGGCCGCGCCGCTGGTCGCGGAACCGAATACGAGCATTTCTGCGGCCCGCCCTGCCATATATGTGGTAATCTTGGCAAGCAGTTCGTCTTTCGTCTGCAAAAACTTCTCTTCCTCCGGCGTCTGAAGCGTATAGCCCAAAGCTCCCATTGTCCGCGGTACGATCGTGATTTTCTGCACCGGTTCTGTGTTCTTTTGCAGCGCAGTGACGATCGCATGCCCCACCTCGTGGTAGGAAACAATTTTGCGCTCTTTCTCGCTCATAATACGGTCTTTCTTCTCTTTACCGCCCACGGCAACCAACTCAAACGCATCAAACAAATCCGATTGATTGACAAACTTTCTGCCTTTTTTCACTGCATTGATGGCCGCTTCGTTGATCATATTGGCGAGATCGGAGCCTACCAGACCCGCAGCAGCCAGCGCAAGTGCGTCCAAATCCACCGTCTCATCCATCATAACATCCTTTGAATGAACTTTTAAGGTCTCGAGACGGCCCTTGAGATCAGGTTTATCCACAATAATCCGCCTGTCAAAACGTCCCGGACGCAGCAACGCCTTATCTAGCACTTCCGGTCGGTTCGTGGCCGCAAGAATCAACAGACCCTTGGAGGTGTCGAAACCGTCCATCTCCGCCAGAAGCTGATTGAGCGTCTGCTCCCGCTCATCATTGCCACCGTAACGGTTGTCCCGGCTCTTACCGATGGCGTCAATCTCATCGATAAAGATAATACAAGGCGCCTGCTTTTGTGCTTCCTTAAACAGATCGCGCACACGGGAAGCGCCGACACCGACAAACATTTCGACGAAATCCGAACCTGCCAGCGAAAAGAACGGCACTTTCGCCTCACCGGCGACCGCCTTCGCCAGCAGTGTCTTACCGGTACCGGGCGGTCCCACGAGAAGCGCCCCTTTGGGCAGCTTGGCTCCGATTTCTTTGTATTTGCCCGGATTGTGCAGAAAGTCTACCACCTCCTGCAAAGACTCTTTGGCCTCGTCCTGCCCGGCCACATCTTTAAACGTAACCCCGGTCTGGCGTTCCACATAAATCTTGGCCGTATTTTTGCCTACGCCCATGGCTCCGCCGCCCATGCGGCGCATCAGTATTCCCATAATTATCCACAACACCACGAGCGGTATCACAAAACTGAGAATATTGTAAATCCAGGTAGCGGTATTGTCAGGAATCACACCGTATATCTCAATGTTATACTGCTTGAGCAGAGGAATCAAATCTACATCCGCCACTCTGCCGCAGTAATATGTCATCTGATACGGCTTTCCTTTTTCGGCCTCCATCCTGATATCAATCTGGTACGCACCGATCTCTACAGACTCGATCTTTTTACCGGCCCACTCCCCTTTGCCCTGCACCAAGTCGAGAAACTCCGAATAAGAGATCTCCTGGGTGCTCATCTGACTAAAACGTCTGGAAATCAGGCTCATGACAAAGAGCATGACGAGAGAAACCAATATAAACACCATCACAATTTGTCCGTTGCGATTATTCTTGCCCCCGTTATTTCCACCGTTATTGCCATTATTATGGTTATTTTGGTTATCCATATCTGTTAATCCTTTCCGAACAAAGACATTCTGATTGTCCCTGAATTTATCGCCCGATCTCGTAAATCCCCTGCTGTACTGTCCCGATACAGCGAATTTGCATATTTTTACAGTAAATCATTTCTTATTATATTGAAATCCCCCTATAAAAGCAATATGTGATTCATGAACTTTTTTTGATTATTTCTAAAGATTTTATAAAAATAGTGCCTGATTCCTGCAATTTGAATTTGCTTTTTCTGTTATTTCATAGTATAATATTTAAATTATTAGGTTTTTCAACAACGGCAGTCCGCTGTGCCGTTGTGCACATATTATCGTTTACCAATTGTTAAAATATATCATGAGGAGGAACTACCTATGCCTGTAAAGTACGTCTTTGTCACCGGAGGTGTCGTGTCCGGTCTCGGAAAAGGCATCACCGCTGCCTCTTTAGGCAGACTGCTAAAAGCCCGCGGATATAAGGTTACGATGCAAAAATTTGACCCTTATATCAACATCGACCCCGGCACCATGAATCCCATTCAGCACGGTGAAGTGTTTGTCACCGACGACGGAGCCGAGACCGATTTGGACCTGGGACATTATGAGCGTTTCATCGACGAAAGCCTCACCAAAAATTCAAACGTTACTACAGGCAAGGTATACTGGTCCGTACTCCAGAAAGAGCGCCGCGGCGATTACGGCGGCGGCACGGTGCAGGTTATTCCTCATATTACCAACGAAATCAAAAGCCGCTTTTACCGCAATTTCACCTCCGATGAGACGCATATCGCAATCATCGAAGTGGGCGGTACGGTCGGAGATATCGAAAGCCAGCCGTTCTTGGAGGCTATCCGCCAGTTTCAGCACGAAGTGGGACGTGAAAACGCGATTTTAATTCATGTCACCCTGATCCCATTTCTCAAAGCCTCCGGCGAGCTAAAGACCAAACCGACGCAGGCAAGCGTGAAAGAACTGCAGGGTATGGGTATTCAGCCGGATATCATCGTATGCCGCTCCGAACATCCGCTTGACCAGACATTGAAAGACAAAATTTCCCTGTTCTGTAATGTTCCCAACGGTCATGTATTACAGAATCTGGATGTGGAATACTTATATGAGGCGCCGCTCGCAATGGAAAAGGAAAATCTTGCCAAAGTAGCCTGCGAGTCTCTACATTTAGATTGCCCGGAACCGGATTTAAAAGACTGGGAAGCAATGGTAGATGCTCTGCGCCATCCGAACAAAGAAGTCACGATCGCTTTAGTGGGCAAATATATCGCCCTGCACGACGCATATATCTCCGTTGTGGAAGCCCTGAAACATGGAGGTATCGCCAGCCGCGCTACCGTAAATATCAAATGGGTGGACGCCGAGGAGGTCAATGAAAGCAATCTCGAGGAAATTTTTTCCGATGTCGCAGGTATCTTAGTGCCCGGCGGTTTTGGTTCCCGCGGTGTGGAGGGCAAGATTCTGGCGGCGCAGTATGCCAGAGAACACAATGTACCTTATCTGGGGCTCTGCCTTGGTATGCAGGTTGCCATCATTGAATTTGCAAGACATGTCTGCGGTTTTAACGATGCGCACAGCGTGGAGCTAGACCCGAACACCACGCATCCTGTGATCGCCCTGATGCCCGACCAGAATGGTGTGGAAGACATCGGCGGCACGCTGCGCCTTGGCTCCTATCCCTGCGCACTCGACCCGGCCTCTAAGGCTTACGAAGTCTACGGCTCACAGGAGGAGATCGCAGAACGCCACAGACACCGTTATGAGGTAAACAATGATTTTCGCTCCGCCCTCACCGAGGGTGGCATGAAACTGTGCGGTATCTCCCCCGACGGCAGGATTGTCGAGATGATCGAAATTCCTGCTCACCCGTGGTTTATCGCAACCCAGGCCCACCCGGAATTAAAGTCCAGGCCCAACCGCCCGCACCCGCTGTTTCGCAGCTTCGTGGAGGCGGCAATCTACAATCAAAAATAATTTATATACAAAAAGGGAACTGCCTCTGTGCCCGCAGTGCACAAAGACAGTTCCCTTTTTACTGTTGTAACCAGGGGGCACCCGTCTACATCTGATGCCGCACGATCGCGTACTCATCGTCTGACTGGTAATAGGGACACTCCCGGCGTCCTCCCTGCAGCATGCGGGCATAGTCGTCCTCGTCCATGTCCACCTCGCAGTACCAGGCTTCGTCCTCCTCATCATATACATTGTATACACATGTATCACAGCTAGCCATATCTTTCCTCATTTCCGCATTGTAAACTGATTCCATTACCTTGTATACGCTTTATGCCGTGTGAACTTGTTCACGTTAGCGCCCGTGCCGTGAGCTTTAGAAGCTCTTCTCGCACTGCTCTCCATGTCTGCTTTTCGGCATGAAACTCAGCACTTCTCCGCTAAGCAGTCTTTGCTGCCAGCGGTTAACAGTACTTTTCACGTAAGCTCCCATCTGCCTGGTTTTGCAGACATGCAATCAGGATTGTAATATCTTAGCTTCATACTAACTCCACCCGCATATCACTTCATCATACAGCCGCAGCAAAAATTCATGCAGCAGCTCTCTTTGGGTGTCCCAGTACATTTCCGTGATCTCATCCCCGTCGTCCTGTGACTCCGTCACATCCATAACGGCGTCTAAGATCTCGGGATTTAAGTCGTCCATCGCTTCCTGTACGACGGATTCAAAGTCACAGTAGCTGTCGCTGGCCATATACAGAATAAAATTGTCACGTTTTAGATTTTTTGCCGTGTAGCCGGAGGTAAAGATCTCGTTGCCGGCCTCTGCAATCTTTTCAAACTCCACCTTAACATTCTCATAATCCACCGCGCAATAGTTTTCCGTAAAAAATTTGTCAAAAACTTCTTTATCAATCCTGCGTTCCATCCGGTTCACTCCATCTTCGCTGTCTCATCCGTCTGATCTGCTCCGATACTATAAATGATATCAGAGTTCATCATCCCAAGTCTCTTTTATTATAGCCACCTGCCCGGGACTTAGCAATAAAAAATACAAACATTTCGACATTCCCAAATCTTGCGCCACTTTCCCCTATGTCAAAAATATTCATTCTACCACTGGCCGCACTGCACTTTCACGGCTTGTAAACGGCCTCCTGTTGTGCTAAAATAAGTCGGCAAGCAATTGACAAACGCAGAGCAATCGCAGGCAATGAGCGATTTCTCTACCCTTTTTTCAGGAGAATCGTGTATAAAATCTGCACGATCATTTATTTTCACACCTAAATTTGTACCGGAGCCACAAATTTGAATCGCAGTGCCAATCTGACATTTGGCCCGCGCACCTACGCAAAAATGCTCCGGCATGGAGGATTCCTATGGCGACATTTTATCAGCTTCCCCGCGACCCCGTTATGCTGTTGAGCTTTGTAAATACGCAGCTGCGCGACAAATATCATTCATTCGATGATTTTATCAAAGCGACGCAGGCCGACCGGGAAGCGGTCACAAGCACACTCAGCTCGATCGACTATGTCTATGACAGCGATCTCAACCAGTTTGTATGACACCCCGTCAGCGACTGAAGTATTTCAACGATAGGACATGGCAAATTTGTTTGTCTTTCCGATGTTTGAGACCTTACGTTCGATTGAGCCGTTGCCGCACCCGCCTCCAATCAGGATAGAATCTGTCCATGTATCCCCAAAACACCGCGCTATGGCTCGCCTCGAGAATATGTGTCATCTCATGCACCACGACATATTCCAGGCAGTCCTCATCTTTTTCCAACAGCGCCAGATTGATGTTGATATGGCGGGTCCCGGCATTACAGGAACCCCAGCGCGTCTTCATCTGACGTATCGTGACGCCGGAAACCTTTACTCCCATCACGGGTTCCCATCGTTCGATCAAAAACAGCACCTTATCTTTGAGCAGACGTTTCCTCTCTTCGATCTGTGCCTTGCCGTACACGGGCGTGCCGACATCACTGCCGCGTTCTATGAACCATCGGCGCTGCTGCGCTTTGATCCAGGCGAGATGCGAGCCTGCAAATTCTCGAATGTTTTCCCTGCTCATATGGTGCGGCGCAGAAATCTGCACGCTGCCATCCTCTTTACGAATGCGCAGATACATATTTTTCATACGCTTTTTCGTGACGGTTACGATAACATCATCTATCTGGATTTGATACCTCTGTTCTTTCATAGACCTTTGCTGTTTTCCCCGCTCTCCATCCCCTGCTCTTTCGCGGCCTCTCTGACATTACTTTCCGATACTTCTGCGCCCTGGAAGCCGCCCGGCATTTTCTCCTTAAATTCCGCATCTTTAAGACGGTTTGGCTTCTCTTCCTCCAGGCGTTTTGTCCCCTCATATCCTTTGAGCACTGACCGCAAAAAGTTCTGATACTGCCAAACAACCCTCTGGGGAGAAATAATTTTAACCGCATTGCCCAGTCCCGTCACCCAGCCGAAAAACTGACGGCTGACCGCCACATGCACGCGCGCGGTGATATGGCAGACATCTTCCCTGCGCAGTGCAGCTTCGCTCCCGAAGCGGTCTACGATCACGCCGGTGAGGTGTTCCTCACACAGAAGCGTCACCGTCTCCTCTTCGCCCGCAAACATGCCAAATGTTTTTCTGGAATACGCGGCGATATCAAAATTTTCAAAAAGCTCCCTGCCCTCCCGCTTCTGCTCCGTCACGGAAATATGCAGCATCTTATCCACCCGGTAATGGCGTATCATCCGCCGTTCCATATCATAGGCAATCAGATAATAATTCTCGTCATCCCACGTCAAAAGCCACGGACTTACCTCATAATACTTTCCCCCGTGGCGCAGCTTCATCTCCCGTTCAATACTCCAGTCGAAATATTGAAAGCGTACGCATTGATTGCTGGCGATCGCATTGTATACCATATCCACCGAATAATAGATCGACTCGTTTACCGTTTTATTGCGGTTTGTCACCACCACCTGTCGATGCAGCAGCTTACCCTCATTTTTGCTGCAAAGGGACTCCAGTTTGCCGATCAGCTCCCGCGATTTTTTAGTTGTTATAAATTTTGACGCCTGCACCGCATCCACGAGCAGTTTCAGCTCCGCCAGCTCAAACCGGCGGCTTGCCAGGTAGTAGCCGCCGGCCCGCCCTTTGGTCTTAATAATATCCATGCCAAATTCCGTCAGCATATCCATATCCCGGTAAATGCTTTTGCGCTCTGCCTGTATACCCACTTTTTCCAGCTCCTCGATCAGCTGCTGGGTGGACAGGGGATGGGTTTCGTCTGTCTTTTCCTCTAAAATCTGCATCAGATACACTAATTTCAGCTTTTGATTTTCAATCCTCGCCATCTTATCTCCTCTGCATTTCTGCCCGGTAAATCCGTATAGGTTATTAGCCAAGTTATTTGACTACATACCTACGGCTAGTGGTGCATATTTATTCTATCGTAAACTTCTAAAGACTTTTTCTTTTTCACAAGGTAAATGCGGCAATTCATCGTAAGTTGGCGCCACAGTCTCTGCTTTTCTTCTGAATTGAGCAAAT
>CAJTYI010000062.1:0-1039 GCA_910584215.1 uncultured Roseburia sp.
ATGGTAGTTTTTTCGCTGCTTCCGATCGAGGGATACCCGAGAATGGCGCTGTTTATCATACCCTATTTGATTATCGGGTATGATATCTTAAAGAAAGCCGGCAAAGGCATCTTGAATCGTCAGGTATTTGACGAGAATTTTTTGATGGCAATCGCAACAGTTGGCGCTATCATATTGGGGGAATACACCGAGGGCGTTGCGGTCATGCTGTTTTATCAGATCGGCGAATTGTTTCAAAGCTACGCTGTCGGCAAGAGCCGCCGCAATATCAGCGATTTGATGGATATCCGCCCCGACTATGCCAATCTTTTGCGCGAAGGGGCGCTCGAGCAGGTGGACCCGGATGAAGTCGCAGTCGGCAGTATCATAGTGGTACAACCGGGGGAAAAAGTGCCGATCGACGGTGTGGTGAGAGAAGGCGGCGCCACATTAAATACCAGTGCGCTGACCGGAGAGAGCCTTCCGCGCGAGGTAGGGGCGGGGGATGAGATAATCAGCGGTTGTATCAACATGACCGGCGTTTTAAAGATCGAAACCACACGGGAGTTTGGGGAATCTACAGTGTCTAAAATATTGGACCTCGTGGAGAACTCTAGTTCCAAAAAGTCGCGTTCCGAGAACTTTATATCTAAGTTTGCAAAAGTTTATACACCGGCGGTCTGTTTTGCCGCCGCTGCGCTGGCAATTTTGCCGCCGCTTACGCGCCTGCTGTTTATGGGGATGGCGCCGGCATGGGACGTATGGATTTACCGTGCGCTGACATTTTTAGTAATCAGCTGTCCCTGCGCGCTAGTCATCAGTATTCCTCTGAGTTTTTTTGCGGGAATCGGCGGCGCCAGCAAAGAGGGGGTACTGATAAAAGGCTCCAATTATCTGGAGACTCTGTCAAAAACCAAATATGTCGTGTTTGACAAGACTGGGACTATGACGGAGGGCGTCTTTGAGGTGAGCGGTATTCATCATGCAGCGCTCCCGGAGCCTAAGTTACTGGAATATGCGGCTTATGCGGAGAGTTTTTCTTCCCACCCGATCAGCAAAA
>CAJTYI010000062.1:1049-18729 GCA_910584215.1 uncultured Roseburia sp.
CGATCTGCCTGCGCCGAGAGCTATTCTACTCATCCCATCAGCAGGAGCCTGAAGGAGGCTTTTGCAGGGGACGTGGATCCGGCCCGTGTGGGGGATGTGGAGGAGATCGGCGGAAACGGTGTCACTGCGAAAGTAGACGGTCTGCCGGTGGCGGCGGGAAATGACAAGCTGATGAGGCGGCTTGGCATTACCTGTAAAGAGTGTCATCATGTGGGAACCGTGGTACACGTCGCAGTGGATGGGGACTACGCAGGTCACATACTGATCTCAGACCGCATTAAGCCCCATGCGGCACAGGCGGTCGCAGCATTAAAACAGGCGGGGATTAAGAGAGCGGTCATGCTGACCGGGGATACCAGGTCTGTGGCGAAGCAGGTAGCGTCAGAACTCGGTATCGATGAGGTGTTTGGCGAATTGCTTCCGGCAGACAAGGTGACAAAAGTGGAGGAGTTATTAGGACAAAAGGGTGAAAACGAAAAACTTGCCTTTGTGGGCGATGGCATCAACGATGCACCTGTGCTCAGAAGAGCCGATATCGGAATCGCTATGGGAGCTCTCGGCTCCGATGCCGCCATAGAGGCTGCGGATGTGGTGCTCATGGATGATGATCCGCTTAAGATTGCCAAGGCAGTCAAGATATCCAAAAAATGCCTGCGGATTGTGTACGAAAACATCTATTTTGCGATTGGCGTCAAGATCGTCTGCCTGCTTCTTGGAGCCCTAGGCATCGCAAACATGTGGCTGGCGATCTTTGCGGATGTCGGAGTTATGGTGCTGGCTGTATTAAACGCGATACGTGCATTGTTCGTCAAAAAGCTTTAGATGCGAATCCTATTGAGACAACAGGTTGGTCGTTATTGCGGCGGAATGAGGGAAAGATGAGAGAAGAGAAAGAGTGTATGTGCTGTGAAACCGTGGAGGTTCACGAGGAATTGATAAAAATCGTGCATGAAACCATGCCCGAGGAGACGGTTCTATATGACCTGGCAGAATTGTTCAAGGTGTTTGGGGATTCTACCCGCATCAGGATACTCTTTGTATTATTTGAAGCGGAAGTGTGCGTGTGTGATCTGGCCGAGGCGCTCAACATGACGCAATCCGCGATTTCTCACCAGCTAAAAGTGTTAAAACAAAATAAGCTGGTGAAAAGCCGCAGGGAAGGAAAGTCCGTTTTTTATTCGCTGGCGGATGAGCATGTGCGCACCATCATAGACCAGGGGTTAGAGCATATTGAGGAGTGAAGCGCTCGGCTTAAAGCTTAAAGACATTCATATTTTGCTCTAATTCGTTGGCAACATGCTTCATATTGTCTGCATTTTCGGAGATATTGGTTACGATACTGTTCACTTCGGTGACAGAAGCCGACGTCTCTTGCGTGCTGGCAGCATTTTCTTCTGCGATTGCCGTTAAGTTCTGGACAACGTCGACGACATTGAGTCTGGCGTTGTCCATCTGTCTGGTTTTTTCCGCAATCCGGGAAACGCCGTCGATGGAGCCGTCAATGCCGGTTTTCACTTCCGTAAAAATCTCATCCGTTTTGGCGATATGTTCATTTTGTTTCATCATGATTTCTTTTACTTCTTCCATGATGGTAACTGCCTTTTTGGAATCGTCAATCAGAGAATCGGTAATGCTCTCAATCTGCCGGGCAGATTCGTTGGACTGGTCTGCCAGCTTTTGGATTTGAGCGGCGACGACAGCGAAGCCCCGGCCCTGTTCGCCGGCTCTTGCGGCCTCGATACTTGCGTTAAGGGATAACAGATTGGTTTCCTCCGCGATGGAAGTGATCAATATGGTGGCTTCTCTGATTTTCATAGCCGATTCATTCGTGGTATTTGTCTGTTCATAGATCGTATCGATCGCTTCTTTGGCTTTTTTGTTAATCTGCTCCAATTGTATCAGCGTTGCGGACGCTTCGTCGCCGGATGATTTCATGGCAGTGGCATTGACGAGGAGATTTTCGACTTCGCTTGTGGTGTCTTGCACCATGTCGCCGATCAAGATTACATTTTCGGTGGCTTTTTGTGTTTCGCTCGCCTGAAAACTTGCGCCGTCGGCAATTTCCGTCACCGCTTTTTCAAGCTGTTCAATGGTCGTCACAGTTTCATGCGTGTTGGCGCTCAGAGAGTCCGACGCAAAAAAGAGGCTTTCACTCTGGGTTTTTAACCCGCCGACGACACGTATTAAATGCTCGTGCAGTGTACCGATTGCCCGTATCATTTCGCCGGTCTCATCTTTTCTGCTGCTAAGCTGAGACTGTTCGTCGTGATCGGTGAAGTTCATTTCCGCCATATGATTGATGATGCCGGTGATCTTGACGATGGGTTTTATCATAGTTCCTGCCACGATATAGCTGACAACCGAGCAGATGACGACGATGAAAACCGCCAGTGCGATACTGATCTGTGTCACTCTTGTGATCGGCCGCATGATTTCGTCCTCATCGGCTGATATTACGAGTATAAAATCGCCGCCTGCATTGACATAATAAGAGGCATACTTTGTCACACCCTTAAATTTGTAGGTCACAACCTGTGGCTCGATATTTGTTTTGCCCGACTGAATTTCGCTGACAATGCCGGATACCACTTGATTTTCAACAGGCTGTCCGATTTTGGACTCGGTCGGATGGTATAACATGGTTCCGTCGGGTCCCACTGCGTAGGCATAGCTCGAAGCGATTCCTTTGATGCCGACGTTGCCGATGAGATCTCCCAATGATTCAATCCCCAGTGTCGTTTCCATGTCTGACTCCGAAGCTGCCAGGCTCACCCGGTCTCCGGCCGATACAGTGATATCGTACAGATAATTCTGAGTCAGGCGTTTCATATTGTTTCTTACGCTGGGAAGAATCAGAAGAAGCAGAATGGCTACGACGGCGATGATACATGTCAGCAACAATATACTGATGCGGCCTTTGATCGAGTGAAGAAAGAAACCGGACTTCTTTGTACTTTTTTCTTTTGTTTCCATGAAATACCTCCATATATGTGTTCCGCAAAAAGAATAAGCGGATGTAAACGTGCGGTAAGAATCTGGCGTACCGGTCTGCTGCCGCCGCACCGAATCCATTGCCGGGATTTAATAGACTTCCTTACTATATTAACACAGATAAATAAATTTTGATATAGTTTTTCAAATTTTCCATAATTCTGTAAAGACACGCGTTTTCCGTAAAAATGCGGGTCTCATTTCCAGCCTGATAGGCGAAACGTCCTTGTCGTTTTCTTTTTTGGAAACCTTGCCAAAATCCATGAATTGGTATATGATAAAGTAGTACTATGTGAAAAGTACATCTGCCGAAAAATGCGATACAAATGTGAAGTGGATTCAAACAGCGTTTTATCGGTGCTAAGATTCTGTCAGAGGGAATCAGGGGAGTTTGAGCGGAGGCTGTCTTTGCATTTGGAGCGAGTGGAGGAAATGGAGATTTATGAAAAAAGGGTATTGGAACAAAGGTTTGTCTATTGTGACAAGCATCGTTTTACTGATCGGCATCTTGCCGGTCACAGGAGCGGCTGAGACAGTATATGCAGAGGAGAACGAAAGAACAGAAAAGACCATCAGCCTGGGGACAGACGCACTTAGCGATCCGGTTATGCCGGAAGATGATGCGTTAGCCTGGAACGGTGATTATGTGTATTATGGCGTTTACCATGGGGAGCCGATGAGGTATCGCGTGCTGGACGCAGGAACGACTGCGTTTGGAGACGGGGAGACTTTGCTGCTGGACAGTGACAGGATTGTCGAGAAGTATCATTTCCACGATTCCGATACGGTCAATGTGTGGGCGGACAGCGATTTGCGCCGCTATCTAAACAGCGAAGGAGCGTACCGTCAAAGTGGTTTTTTGAGCGAAAGTTTTAGCGCGCAAGAGCAGGCGGCTATCGCCCTGAGCGTTAAGCAAAAAGCCGGTGATGATGACGGTGCCGGCTGGGAGGACGTACTCGATTTCGCGCCTCTTGGCGGAGAAAAAATATTTGTTTTGGATGCCGCAGAGCTTACGAATGCGGCATACGGATACGGCAGTGAAAAAGGCACGTTTGCTGCGCGCGCCAAGCAGGATATGGAAGGCAGTGCACAGGAGTGGTGGATGCGTTCTGCCGTTGGCGGTCTGACGAAAGTAGCGGGATTTGTATCGAAGGACGGCGATGTCGAGAGACTGCGCTCCGTGACGAACCAGGTGGGCATTTCCCCGGCAATGAATGTCAGAAAAGAAGAGATTTTATTTGTAAATTCCGATAAGGCGGCAAAAACGGCGCAGGCGCTGGCAGCGCCGCAGGAAGCGGACAAGGATGCCGCGTGGACGCTGACATTAAAAGATGATGCGCTGTCGGTGGAGGCGGACGAGGATATCATACGCTTTGTGACAGCGGATGAGACCAAATATCTGATTTCTTACCGCGCGGGCGCAGTGAACGCAGAGCGGGCGGCGCGTCTTACCCAGCTGTCCATGATGATTACGGACAGAGAATACGATACGGCGGGCGCGCAGATTTTGTATTATGGGAAAATGGCAGATATTGCTGTGGCGTCAGACGAGACGGAGAGCGCCGGCACAGTGGAGGTCGTTTTGCCTAAGTTAGACGGTGAGTACCACTGCTATTTGGTTGCGGAGGAGATTGGCGGAGCGCATATGACAGATTATGCGTCCGTGTCCGAAGAAATTGATTTTACGGCGGCAAAGACCGCAATCACGCATGTGTCTGTGCGTGATATCACGCCGGCAGAGGGAGGGCATAAGCTTGATACACTGGCAGTGTGTGAGACCGAGGGCGTGCTGGTAAAGCAACCTGCAGTCAGCTGGACACCGGCAGATGAGGAGCGCGCGAAGTTTGACACCGCATACACGGCAAAGCTGACGCTTGAGGCCGAAGAGGGATACATATTTTATCAGCAGGTGACCGCCGAGATTGACGGAACACCGGCAGCCCTTGTCACACCGCACGAAACCGGGACGACGCGAACCGTTTATTCGCAGGAATACCATACGGCGAAAGCGAAGCTGCTGGAGATTGCAGCCATGCAAAATATTTCGGTGGAGAACGGTACGCCGCTTTCGCAGATATTGGAACGTCTGCCCAAAACCGTTGCTATCGTCACGGAAGATGAAGAGATTGACACGGCGGAGCTTGTGTGGAATACGGCAGAGCTGGCACAGCAATACAATCCCTCGCTTATGTCAGACCAGAGCTTTACGGTGCCTGGCAGAGTGGTTTGCCCGCAGGCCATCGATACGAACCAGCAGGGATTGGACGTACATATCATAGTGGAGATTTTATCGGCGAAAAAGGTGTACGCGCCTAGGGCAGATTTGCAGCCGGGAACATATCAGGATGCGCAGATCGTTTCGCTTTCGTGTGAGACGGACGGAGCCGCGATTTATTATACGACCGATGGAAGCGCGCCGAGTGCTGCCAACGGTACGCTCTATGCCGGCCCGATTGTGGTAAACGGTGCAAAAGGCAGCGAGCAGGTTACGACGATTCGCGCTGTCGCTGTTTTGCAGGGACTTTTGGACAGTGATGTGGCGGCGTTTACTTATACGATCAAGATTCCGACCACGGTTTCCATTCAGTTGAGTAATAATCTGGAAAACTATGTGACGTGTGACGAGGAGGCGCCGCTGATGCAGCAGGTCCCTGGCGGTGACGATATGGAGGAGATCGTATTTGAGGCAAAGGAAGGGTTTTGTATACCACAGGGTTGTCAGGTATATGTGAACGGTATGGCCTTTAACCTGGTCAAACAGGAAGAGGACGGCGAACTGGAAGAAGAGAGCGCCTATAAGTGTGACGACGAAGACGACGATGATGGCGATTATGACGATGATGACAACGATTACGACGACGATGATGGCGATTATGACGACGAAGATGACAGCGATGGTGATGATGACGAAGACGATGATGACGACGAAGACGACGGCGACGAAGACGATGACGGAGATGACGATGATCCCGGTATATGGGAGTCTGACGGGGAACAGGTGACGGTATGCGGAATCGTGATACAGGAGTCGGATCATCAGATGCTGGTGATTTCCGGTACGCCTACGGCTGATGTGTCCATAACCCTGTTTAGCATCGGTGTGCATAACGGTGGAGCCGGGGTGGTGGAGGAACCTCCCACCTGCGGTGTGGAAGGAGAAATCGCTTACCGCTGTAATAGCTGTGGGGAGTCATGGTCGGACAGCATTGAACCGACGGGAAACCACACCTATGTCTTTGTGAATATTGTGCCCCCCACTTATGAGACAGAGGGAATCATGGCTCATTTTGAGTGCAGCGAATGTGGAACGATATTTGCGGATGAACACGGTGAGACAGAGCTCGAACCGGAAGATTTGATTATTCCAAAGTTAGTGCCCAAAGAGCCGGAATCGGAGACACCGATCATAACCGGACCGACGATTATTGCCACCGAGCCGGTCGTTTTGCCGACAATCGGCGAAGAACCGGAACTTGTGATCGGCAATGCGTTTAGCAGCAAATGGGTGACGTCGGAAGCGATTGACGATAGTATACTGCCCGCCATGATGGAGTCGATTGACTCGGGGGCTACCTACAATACGCTGTACTGGAAAGAGGTTAAGGGAGCTGACGGTTATCTTGTCTATGGTGCAGAGTGCGGCACGAACCAGAATGTCGTCAAGAAAATAAAGGATATCAAAAACTCCTACACGACAACATACAAACACAAAAAGCTAAAAAGGGATACCTGGTATCGGTATAAGGTTGTGCCTTACCGGCTGGACAACGGTAAGCGTGTAGCGCTTGGAAAGACATTGGAAATGTTTGCGGTGACAGCCACGAAGAGCGGAAAGTATGCCAATCCGACTGCGATTAAGCTCTCAAGCAGTAAGATTTCGGTCAAGAAAGGCAAGAGCGCGGTGGTATCGGCCAAAGTTTTCATGCCCAAAAATAAAAAGTCAAAGAAATATACCGCTGAAATACGATGGGTTTCTTCCAACACTAAGGTTGCCAAAGTGGACAAAAAAGGAAAGATTACGGCAAAGAAAAAAGGAAATTGCTACGTCTATGCGTTCACGCGCAACGGAGTGAGCAAAAGAGTGAAAGTCACTGTTAAATAACATAGAGAAACGGCACGCTGCCGGTTGTCTGGCAGCGTGCCGTCCCTGATGCACTCGTGGAAGTTTAAGCGCGGAAATCAAATCCATTTGATTCCTCGCTGCCCATATGAGCTGCTGCGGCCAGAAGAGAGGCGAAAGAGTTCTGTTCTTTCTTCTGCTGTCCACGAGTGTCCCGTTTCAGGGATGCAAGGCGCTCAATTGGGCTTACTGGTGTTACAGGTGTCCATAAAGTTGTAGTTAAGTATGCTGCGACAATCATCCTCCTTGACAAAAGTGCTGTTATTTTGTACCTGTTTCTTATCTATTATATCGGCAGAAACAGGATGTTTGATAAGGATTTTAAAAATATTTCACGCACTTTGATCGTGTGTGCACACGGGTAATGTGTTCAGCAACTGTTTGTACTGCATTTGGGGAGAGAGCGTCCGGCTGTTTTGCGGCTGTTGTGCCGGTGTGCAAAAAGAGACGTAACAGGGAGTAACCTACCTGTTGCCAAAAGATAGAATGGAGGATTACTATGAGTAACGCAAAAGAAACGATTGAGAGCGGCAGAGCCGTGTTGGGGTTGGAGTTTGGTTCCACCCGCATCAAGGCCGTGCTGATCGACGAGGACAGTAAGCCGATTGCCCAGGGCGCCCACGACTGGGAAAACCGTCTGGAGGACGGCATCTGGACCTACCATTTGGAGGATATCTGGACGGGGCTGCAGGAGTGTTACGGCAGGCTCACGGAGGATGTGAAAAATCAATACGGCGTGACGGTCAAAAGGCTTGCCGCCATGGGATTTTCTGGTATGATGCATGGCTATATGGCATTTGACAAGGCGGGGGAACTGCTGGTTCCGTTCCGCACCTGGAGAAATACGATCACTGCGGACGCGGCGGCGGCTCTGACAGAGGAGTTTCAATTTAACATTCCACAGAGATGGAGCATCGCGCATCTCTATCAGGCGATCCTCAATCAGGAGGCGCATGTCAAAGAGATCGATTTTTTTACAACGCTGGCAGGGTATATCCACTGGAAATTGTCGGGCGAGAAAGTACTTGGCGTTGGCGAGGCGTCGGGTATGTTTCCGATCGATGCCAAGACGCATGACTATCATGCGAAGATGACGGCACAGTTTGACGCGCTTGTTTCGGACCGGGAACTGCCATGGAAATTGACAGATCTTCTGCCGCGTGTTCTGCAGGCCGGTGAGGCGGCCGGTGTTTTGACCGCCGAGGGAGCAAAACTTCTGGATGTGAGCGGCAACCTGGAGCCGGGGGTTCCGATGTGTCCGCCGGAGGGAGATGCGGGTACGGGAATGGCGGCTACGAACTCGGTTGCCGTGCGCACCGGTAATGTGTCTGCCGGGACTTCCGTGTTTGCGATGGTTGTGCTGGAAGAGGAGCTCAAAGCCCTGCACGAAGAGCTGGATATGGTGACAACTCCAGCCGGTGACGCGGTGGCAATGGTACACTGCAATAACTGTACATCCGACTTAAACGCTTGGGTGGGGCTGTTCAAAGAATTTGCGGACGCGTTCGGCGTATCGGCCGATATGGATGCGCTCTATGGAACGCTCTATCGCAAAGCGCTCGAGGGAGCCAAAGACTGTGGCGGGCTGGTTTCCTACAATTATTTTTCCGGTGAGCCAATCACCGGCACCAACGAGGGACGTCCGCTGTTTGTGCGCAGGCCGGATGCCAAGCTGACGCTCGCCAACTTCATGAGGAGCCATCTGTATGCGTCGCTTGCCACCTTAAAGCTGGGGCTTGATATTCTGATGAAAGAGGAGAAGGTAAAGGTTGACCGCATTTACGGGCATGGCGGGCTGTTCAAGACAAAAGGCGTAGGGCAGGGAATCCTTGCCGCGGCCATGAACGCCCCGGTCGCAGTGATGAAGACCGCCGGCGAGGGAGGACCCTGGGGTATGGCGCTTTTGGCAGCTTACATGGTAAACAAAACGGACTCTGAGACGTTCGAACAGTATCTGAGTCATAAAGTATTTGCGGCCGGAGCGGATGACGGCGAAGTGTTAGAGCCGGATGCGGCAGACGTCGCTGGATTTGACGCCTATATCGAGGATTACAAAAAGGTGCTCGCAGCGGAGAAAGCGGCGATCGCCAACTATTGCTGAGAAGCCTGATTGTGCATGATCGTTGCGGTGTCCAGACGATTTGCAATGCCTGGACGGCCAGAGATCATGATCATATATCTTAAAATATTTTGAAGGAGGATATCAATGTTAGCAGCAAAGAATTACAAGTTTTGGTTTTGTACCGGCTCCCAGGATTTATACGGTGACGAGTGCTTAAGGAATGTGGCGGACCATGCCAAAATCATTGTCGCAAAGCTCAATGAATCGGGGGTACTGCCCTATGAGGTGGTCTGGAAGCCTACGCTTATCACCAATGAACTGATTCGCAAAACCTTTAATGAGGCCAATATGGACGATGCGTGTGCCGGCGTGATCACATGGATGCACACATTTTCACCTGCCAAATCATGGATTTTGGGACTGCAGGAGTACAGAAAACCCCTGCTTCACCTGCATACACAGTTTAACGAGGAACTTCCGTATGATACGATTGATATGGATTTTATGAACGAGAACCAGTCGGCGCACGGCGACCGCGAGTATGGGCATATCGTCAGCCGCATGGGCATCGAGCGCAAAGTCGTGGTGGGGCACTGGTCGGACCGAACAGTGCAGGAGCGCATTTCCGAATGGATGCGCACAGCGATCGGCGTGATTGAGAGCAGCCACATCCGTGTAATGCGTGTGGCTGACAACATGCGCAACGTCGCAGTGACGGAGGGCGATAAGGTTGAGGCGCAGCTTAAGTTTGGCTGGGAAATCGATACATATCCGGTCAATGAGATCGCAGAATCAGTAGCGGCCGTTTCCGAGGCCGACACCAATGCGCTGGTGGAAGAGTACTACGGCAAATATGAGATTTTGCTCGAGGGGCGCGTCCCGGAGGAGTTTAAACGCCACGTTGCCGTGCAGGCGCAGATTGAGATTGGCTTCGAGCGTTTTCTGGAAGAAAAGAATTATCAGGCGATCGTCACGCATTTCGGTGATTTGGGCGCCTTAAAGCAGCTTCCGGGTCTGGCGATTCAGCGGTTGATGGAAAAGGGCTACGGCTTCGGCGCGGAGGGCGACTGGAAGGTTGCCGCTATGGTACGCCTGATGAAGATTATGACCGCCGGAATGGAGGGCGCGAAAGGAACCTCGATGTTGGAGGACTATACATACAATTTTGTCAAAGGAAAAGAAGGGATTTTACAGGCCCATATGCTGGAAATCTGTCCTACGATTGCGGACGGACCAATCAGCATCAAGTGCCAGCCGCTCTCCATGGGTGACAGAGAAGACCCGGCGAGATTGGTCTTTACCTCCAAAGAAGGCAGAGGAATTGCCACTTCCTTAATCGATCTTGGCAGCCGTTTCCGTCTCATCATCAACGATGTGGACTGCAAAAAAGTGGAAAAACCGATGCCGAAACTCCCGGTGGCAACCAATTTCTGGACGCCGCAGCCCAACCTGTATACGGGGGCAGAGGCGTGGATATTGGCAGGAGGCGCGCACCACACAGCGTTTACATATGATCTGAGTGCGGAGCAGATGGGCGACTGGGCTGCTGCCATGGGTATTGAGGCGGTTTATATTGACAAGGACACGACGATTCGCGATTTTAAGAAAGACCTGATGCTGGGCAATGTTGTATACCGTTAGTGTGAGAAGAACTAGAAATGGAGGAAAAGATTGAAATTTAATTTTCAATCTGCAAGTTTGTGTCTGTGCGGCATCCACAAACTTGTTCATGCGCATAGTCTCAGCAAAGCTGAGCCTTTAAAGCCGCGCAGAAATGAGGAAAACAATGAAATTTTTTATTGATACTGCAAATGTAGAGGACATCCGCAAGGCAAACGACATGGGCGTGATCTGTGGCGTTACGACCAACCCCTCCCTGATCGCCAAAGAGGGCAGAGACTTTAACGAGGTTATTAAGGAGATCACGACGATCGTGAATGGCCCGATCAGCGGCGAGGTAAAGGCTACCACCGTTGACGCGGAGGGGATGATCAAAGAGGGGAGAGAGATCGCCGCGATCCATCACAATATGGTAGTAAAGATTCCCATGACAGTGGAGGGATTAAAGGCAGTGAAGGTGCTCGCCCAAGAGGGCATCAAGACAAATGTGACCCTGATTTTTTCGGCCAACCAGGCTCTTCTTGCGGCGCGGGCGGGCGCAACATATGTGTCGCCGTTCCTTGGCAGATTAGACGACATTAACATGACGGGCGTTGACCTGATTGGAGATATCGTGCAGATCTTTGACAATTACAGACTGGAGACGGAGATCATCGCGGCTTCCATCCGCAATCCAATCCACGTGACAGACTGTGCGCTTGCCGGCGCGCATATCGCAACCGTGCCTTATAAGGTGATTGAGCAGATGACAAAGCATCCGCTTACGGATGCGGGAATTGAAAAATTCCAGGCCGATTATAAGGCTGTATTTGGAGAATAGCGTGAGAAGAACGCCTTTATTGTTATTTGATGAAAAGAAATGCCGCTTGTGCGGCGGAATGAGAGGAACTATGACAAATTTAGAACTTCAGAAAATCGCTGTGGAAGTTCGCAGAGGTATTATCGACGGGGTGCACAGTGCGAAAGCCGGACATCCGGGCGGTTCCCTTTCTGCGGCAGAGATTTTTACCTATCTTTACTTTGAAGAGATGAATATTGACCCGAAAAATCCCAAAGATCCGGATCGTGACCGATTTGTATTGTCGAAGGGCCATACCGCGCCGGGGTTGTACTCGGCGCTGGCAAACCGTGGATATTTCCCGGTAGAAGATCTGCTGACCCTGCGCCATACGGGCTCATATTTGCAGGGACATCCCGACATGAAGCATATACCGGGGGTCGATATGTCTTCCGGTTCGCTCGGACAGGGTGTGTCTGCCGCCTGCGGCATGGCACTGGCCGGAAAGTTAAACGCAAAAGACTACCGTGTCTATGCACTCTGCGGCGACGGTGAGATCGAGGAAGGGCAGATCTGGGAAGCCGCCATGTTTGCGGGCTTTCGCAAGCTCGACAACCTTTGTGTGATTGTGGACAACAATAATTTGCAGATTGATGGGCCGATTGATAAGGTGTGCTCCCCCTACCCGATTGACAAAAAGTTTGAGAGTTTTAATTTCCATGTCATCAATATCAACGGCAATAATTTTGATGAGCTGCGGAGTGCTTTTGCGGAAGCGAGGGCCACAAAGGGGATGCCGACGGCGATTATTGCCCGCACCTTAAAGGGAAAAGATATCTCATTTATGGAGAACAGCATCGACTGGCACGGCAAGGCGCCGAATGATGAAGAGTACGCAATCGCAGTCGAGGATTTGAGAAAGGTAGGTGAGGCGCTATGTCAGAATTAAAACCGATGGCGACAAGAGAGAGTTATGGAAACGCTCTGCTTGAGCTGGGAAAAGAACAGGAAAACCTCATCGTGCTGGACGCAGATCTGGCGGCAGCCACCAAGACAGGGGTGTTTCGGAAGGCATTTCCGGACAGGCATATCGACTGCGGTATCGCGGAGGCCAATATGACTGGTGTCGCAGCGGGACTTTCTACCTGTGGCTTCGTACCGTTTATCAGTACATTTGCCATGTTTGCGGCGGGCCGCTCCTACGAGCAGGTGAGAAATTCGATCGGTTATCCGCACTTGAACGTCAAAATAGGCGCGACACATGCGGGAATTTCCGTAGGTGAGGACGGCGCTTCTCATCAGTGCTTAGAGGATATTGCCCTGATGCGTGCCATTCCGGGTATGGTAGTCATCAATCCGGCCGATGATGTGGAGGCGAGAGCGGCAGTGCACGCTGCCTATGCGTACGACGGGCCGGTTTACCTGCGTTTTGGACGCCTCGCGATTCCGGTCATCAACGACAGTCCCGATTACAAGTTTGAGATCGGCAAGGGCGTGCTGCTGCGCGACGGCAAGGACGTGACACTGATCGCCACCGGACTGTGTGTCTACGAGACGCTCTGCGCGGCTGATATGCTATCGGAAAAGGGCATCGATGCGCAGGTGATCAATATTCATACGATCAAACCGATCGATGAGGACATGATTCTTGCCGCGGCGGAAAAGACGGGCCGCATCTTTACGATTGAGGAACACTCGATCATAGGAGGGCTTGGCGGAGCCGTGGCCGAAGTGCTCAGTGAGAAGCGTCCGACGAAGCTGACGAGAATTGGCGTGAATGATGTGTTTGGCGAGTCGGGTCCGGCCAAAGAGCTGCTGCACAAGTACAAGCTGGACGCGGAGGGTATTGCAGAGCGCGTACAAAAGGAACTGGCGTAAAAAGTATATTTTTGAGTCGGAGCAGTTTACTGCGATGACATGGAGGATTCGTGTGTTAGAAGAGTTAAAAAAACAGGTATACGAGGCCAATATGGAGCTTCCCCGCCGCGGACTAATTACTTACACCTGGGGCAATGTCAGCGGGATTGACCGGGAGAGCGGTTATTTTGTCATCAAGCCAAGCGGTGTGGATTATGATGATCTGAAGCCGGAGGATATGGTTGTGATGGACCTGGAGGGCAATCAGATCGAGGGAACCTATAAACCGTCTTCCGACACGGCCACACATCTGGAGTTATATAAGAAATACCAGGAGATCGGGGGCATTGTGCACACTCATTCACCGGAGGCGGTAGCATGGGCGCAGGCCGGGAGGGACATTCCTCTTTATGGAACGACACATGCCGATTATTTCCTGGGTTCCATACCATGTGCCAGAAATCTTACGCCACAGGAGATCGACGAGGCGTATGAGAAAAATACCGGTGTGGTGATCATTGAAACGTTCGAGAAGCGAGGCATCAATCCGATGTATACCCCTGCGGTGCTCTGCCAGAATCATGGCCCGTTCACATGGGGAAAGGACGCGGCGGAGGCAGTGCACAACGCTGTGGTACTCGAGGAGGTTGCGAAAATGGCAAGAAACACGGAACAGATCAATCCACAGGTGAAACCGGCGCCAAGCAGCATTAAGGAAAAGCATTTTTACCGCAAACACGGTGCAAATGCCTATTATGGACAGAATTGATTTATGGGGCCGTCTGATATTTTCGGGCGGCTCTTTTCACCTGAATTGTGCAGAAAAGAGGTAGATCATGACAAAGACGTTATTTGGGACAACGCTTGAGGGGGCAGAGATATTAAAATACACGATCAAGAATAAAAACGGTATGGAGGCAGATATCATTACGCTGGGAGCTACCGTGGTATCACTGAGAATTGCGGGCCGCGACGGCAGGGTGCGGGATGTTGTGCTCGGCTACGATACCCCGGCGGAATACCAGACACATACCTGTTATTTTGGTGCGGTGATCGGAAGAAATTCCAACAGAATCGGGGGCGCTGCCTTCAAACTGGATGAAAAAGAGTATCAATTGGAACAAAATGACAACGAAAATAATCTGCACAGCGGCAGCAAAGGGTTTCACGCTGTGATTTGGGAAGTGGAGCAGAAGACGGATGACGCGATCACCCTCTCCTGTGTGAGTAAGGACGGGGAGCAGGATTTTCCGGGCAATATGACAGTAAAAGTAACTTATATGCTGACAGACGATAATGAGTTCTCGATTTCTTATGAGGCTGTCTCGGATGCGGACACGGTAGCCAATATGACCAATCACTGCTATTTTAACTTAAACGGCCATGAATCCGGTAAAATTGAAAATCAGCTGCTTCAAATTTTTGCTTCCTACTATAATCCAGTGGCGGACGAGAAAGCAATCCCGACCGGTGAAATTTCATCCGTGGCGGGCACGCCGATGGATTTTAATTGTATGAAAGAGATCGGCAGGGATATCAATGACGATGATGAACAGCTGAAATATGTGGGCGGTTATGACCACAATTATGTGATTGACAGAATCGGGGACGGCATGGAGCTGGCGGCTGTCGCAAAATGCAGAGAGTCCGGCATTAGCATGGAAGTCTATACCGACTGTATTGGCGTGCAGCTCTACGCCGGAAATTTTATCGGTGATCAGATTGGAAAAGGCGGTGCGGTGTACGGGGACAGACACGGTTTTTGTCTGGAGACGCAGTACTTTCCAAATGCCGTCAATGAAAAGAATTTTGCATCGCCGATTTTGCGTGCAGGTGAAATCTATGAGACGGACACAATCTATCGCTTCATGGTGGAGGAACCGGAGGAACTTACGAAGATGGCTCCCGATCTCATGACGGAGGCGCCAGGCAGCGAGGCGATTTCCGGGGTATCTATGGCTGCAGAAACAGAGCAGACACTGGCGGCGCCGGATATCTGCATCCAGTATCGGTCGCTGGAGAGTTCCATGGACCAGGTGGTGGAGAAGATACATCGGCAGTACGCACAGAGCGGGGAAGACGTATCCGACATCCAAAAGCTGCAATTGTATGTAAAACCGGAAGATTTGACGGTATACTATGTGATTAATGAAGACTTTATGGGAAGCGTACCATTGTTTTAGCAGATAAGGGCGAGGCAGCTATGTCATTACAGTTTATTTTCGGCAATTCCGGCAGCGGAAAATCCGAATATTTATACCGGTGGGTGTTAGAGCAGGCAGCGGAGCATAACGATCAAAACTATATCATTCTGGTGCCGGAGCAGTTTACGATGCAGATACAGCGGGAGTTGGTGGAGCGTCATCCGAATCATGCGATTATGAATGTGGATGTGCTCAGTTTTGCCAGACTCGCCTATCGGGTATTTGACGAGCTCGGGAAACAGAATCTGATGATCCTAGAGGAGACTGGCAAGAATCTGGTGCTGCGCAAGGTGGCGGAGCAAAAGCGTGCCGAGCTGTCCGTGCTCGGGGGCAGATTAAATAAAATGGGCTATATCAGTGAGATTAAGTCGCTGCTCTCGGAATTGACACAGTACAATATCACGCCCGGGGAGCTATCGGATTTTTTGGCGCGCTGTGCCGTCGGCGAGGCCCTGTCGCTTAAAATGCGGGATATACTCGTGATCTATCAAGGGTTCCGCGATTATCTGGAGGGCAGATATATCACGGCGGAGGAGGTGCTCTCCCTGCTCTGCCGTGTAGCGGGGGAGTCTGCCCTGCTGCGCGGCAGTGTGATTGTCTGTGACGAATTTACCGGCTTTACTCCGATTCAAAATCAATTGCTGCGGGAGCTGCTTTTGATCGCCGACAAGATCATAGTTTCGGCTGTCGTCGACGTGCGGGAGGATTTTTATAGCAGTTACGGTATCCATGAGTTGTTTGCCATGAGCAAAAAGACGGTGCAGGTGCTGTTAAAAATTGCTGCCGATATCTCCGTACAGGTGGAGGAACCGATTATCCTGCCGGCGTCCGCGGACAAACGTTACCGGGGAGCGCCGGAGCTTTTTTTTCTGGAGCAGAATCTTTTTCGTGCGCATCGCATGACCTGGGAGGAGGCGCCCGCCCATGTGCGCATCGCGGCCGCCAAAAATCCGCGGGCCGAGCTTGCTTATGCGGCAAAAGAGATTGCAAGACTGGTGCGTGACGGTGGCTGCCGTTACCGGGATATCGCGCTGGTAACGGGAGATGTTTTGCAATATGCCAACTATGTGCCGGAAATATTTGAGCAGTATGGGATTCCCTATTTTATTGATCAGACCAGAACGATATTATTTCACCCGTTTATCGAATTGATCAGGGCTGCGCTTGAGGTGGTGGAGACGGATTTTTCCTATGTCAGTGTCTTTCGCTTTTTTAGAAGCGGACTCGTGCAGACATTATTTGTGGCCAACAATGAAGCGCGCATACTCGAAGAAGAGGAGATTGATCAACTGGAAAATTATGTCCTGGCGCGGGGGATTTTTGGCAGGCGCCGTTTTAGCAAAGTGTTTACCCTGGCAAAGAAAACGGGGCGGGAACCAAGCGAGAGGGAGCGGGAAACCATCCTGCTGCTCAATGAGATACGAAGTGCCTTTATGGCCCTGTTTGCGCCGTTACTTGACGCTTTTTCCACAGACAGCGAGGGCGGCAGGAAGGATGTAAAGACGCAGACCTATGCGCTCTATCAGTTTATCTATGCACTCAAAATCGAGGAGCAGTTGAAGGCGAAGCAGATGGAGTTAGAGGCGTCCGGCAATATGGCGCTCGCCAAAGAATATGCTCAGATTTATAAAATCGTGATGGATTTGTTGGACAAAGTTACCAGCCTTTTGGGCGAGGAAACAATGTCGGTCAGAGAGTACGGCGATATTTTGGACGCGGGTTTTGAGGCGGCGCGCGTGGGCATCATACCGCCGGGCAACGACCGAGTGATCGTCGGAGACATCGAACGGTCGCGCCTTAACCACATTAAAATATTGTTTTTTCTCGGCGTAAACGACGGCATTGTGCCCAAAAACAGCGGAAGCGGCGGCATCATCTCCCAGTATGAGCGGGAGAAGATGAAAGAGCAAAAGCTGGAACTTGCTCCAGGAGCCAGAGAGAAAGTGTTTATACAGAAGTTCTATCTCTATCTGAATCTGACAAAGCCCTCGCAAAAGCTGTATCTGACCTATGCCAAGACCGCGTCCGACGGCAAGGCGCTGCGCTGT
>CAJTYI010000063.1 GCA_910584215.1 uncultured Roseburia sp.
TTCTCCCCGTTAATGTTCCACTCTTTCTTAGAAGCATCCGCAGGGATTGACGCAGATATGGACACGCCTAAGACATCAGCCATAATCAAGTCTGCACACTTCGCGAAGATTTCAGCCACAGTTCCCTCGGCCTCATAGCCAATTTCGATCTGATCCATCACCTCAAAGCCCGCTTCCTTGCGCATCGTCTGAAGCTTGCTGATGATCTCGCGCACAAAGCCCTCCTCGATCAGTTCAGGAGTCAGATTGGTGTCAAGCACTACCGTCACCGTGTTATCCCCCTCCGTCACGTATCCTTCGCTCTGTACCATCGTGATTAGCAGATCTTCTTCCATAAGTTTTATATCGTCATTTATTGTCGATAAAGTAATATGTCCGGCAGATTTTAATTCGTCCATAGCCGCATTTCCGTCCACTTCCGCAAGACACTTTTGTATCTGTCCTAGGAACTTGCCGTATTTGGGCCCCACGGTGCGCAGCTGCGGTTTGAACGTATAGGTAGTGTACCCGCTCACATCATCAGTAAACTGCACATCCTTGACGTTTAGCTCTTCCTCGATGATTTCGACAAAATACGGCGAGAGCTCAAACGGCGCCTTGACATACATCGTGCCGATCGGCTGACGGTTTTTGATATTTGCGGCGTTGCGGCACGCACGCCCCATCACTACGATCTTGCGCACCTCATCCATGCTCTTTTCTAATTCTACATCTATATGTGCCTCTTTGGCAACCGGAAATTTACACAAATGTACGCTTTCCGGCGCAAATTTATCAATCTCGCACACCAGATTGCGATAGATATCTTCGGTCATAAAAGGAATCAAAGGCGCCGCGCATTTACAGATTGTCACAAGCGCAGTGTAAAGTGTCATATAGGCATTGATCTTATCCTGTTCCATGCCTTTTGCCCAGAAGCGCTCTCTGCTTCTCCTCACATACCAGTTGCTCATATCGTCCACAAACTCATCCAGCGCGCGCGCTGCCTCCGGTATGCGGTAGCTGCCCAGATTCTCATCCACTGCCCTGACAACGGTATTTAACTTAGACAGCAGCCACTTGTCCATAACCGACAGTTTATCATAGTCGAGCGTGTACTTAGAAGCGTCAAACTGGTCAATATTGGCATAGAGCACAAAAAACGCATAGGTATTCCAAAGCGTGCCCAAAAACTTGCGCTGTCCCTCCTGCACGGCCTTGCCGTGAAAGCGGTTTGGCAGCCACGGCGCGCTGTTGATATAGAAATACCAGCGGATCGCATCCGCGCCGTAAGTCTCTAACGCTTCAAACGGATCTACGGCATTGCCCTTGGACTTGCTCATTTTCTGCCCGTTCTCATCCTGCACATGCCCAAGCACGATCACATTTTCATAGGGCGCCTTGTTAAAAAGAAGCGTGGATTCAGCCATAAGGGAGTAAAACCATCCCCTTGTCTGGTCAACCGCCTCCGAGATAAACTGCGCCGGAAATTGCTGTTCAAAAAGCTCTTTATTTTCAAACGGATAGTGGTGCTGCGCAAACGGCATCGCCCCTGAATCAAACCAGCAGTCAATTACCTCCGGCACTCTCCTCATCGTTCCGCCACAATCCGGGCAGGAAAACGTCACCGCGTCAATGTACGGTCTGTGCAGCTCGATCGCTGCATGTGCGGGGTCACCGCTTCGCTCGGCAAGCTCGGCGCGGCTGCCAATCGACTCCTGATGACCGCATCCCTCACACTCCCAGACATTGAGCGGCGTGCCCCAGTAACGGTTTCTTGAGATTCCCCAGTCCTGAATATTCTCCAGCCAGTCGCCGAAACGCCCCTTGCCGATCGACGCGGGTATCCAGTTGACCGTATTGTTGTTGCGAATCAAATCATCCTTAACTTCAGTCATTTTGATAAACCAGGATTCGCGCGCATAATAGATGAGCGGTGTGTCACATCTCCAACAATGCGGATAGTCGTGTTCAAACTTCGGCGCGTCAAACAGCTTGCCCTGCGCATCGAGGTCTTTTAAGATCACCGGGTCGGCCTTTTTCACAAACGTCCCGGCATAGGCGGTCTCCTCGGTCATCTCCCCCTTGCCGTTTACAAACTGCACGAACGGCAGATCATATTTTCTGCCGACTTTGGCGTCGTCTTCACCGAACGCTGGCGCGATATGCACGATTCCGGTACCGTCCGACATGGTAACATAGCTGTCGCAGGTCACGAAAAATCCCTTTTTGTGCTGTTTTGCCGCCACATCGGCAGCGCAGGAAAACAGCGGTTCATATTCTTTGTATTCCAAATCCTTGCCGGTAAAGGTTTCGAGGATCTCATAAGCTTTTACGCCCTCGTCCTCGTTTGCCAGTTTGCCCAACACCGTATCAAGCAAGAGCTCTGCCATATAGTAGGTATACCCGTCCGCCGCCTTCACTTTGCAGTAAGTGTCTTCTGGATTGACGCACAGACCCACGTTAGAGGGCAGCGTCCACGGTGTCGTCGTCCACGCCAAAAAATAGGCATCCTCACCGACCACCCGAAAACGCACGACTGCAGAGCGCTCTTTTACCGTCTTATAGCCCTGTGCCACTTCCTGTGATGAAAGCGGCGTACCGCAGCGCGGGCAGTACGGCACGATCTTAAAGCCCTTATACAACAGCTTTTTGTTCCAGATCTCCTTGAGCGCCCACCACTCGGACTCGATAAAATTGTCGTCATAGGTGACATAGGGATTGTCCATATCGGCCCAAAAACCGACAGTCTGTGAGAAATCCTCCCACATCCCCTTGTATTTCCACACGGACTCTTTGCATTTCTTGATGAACGGCTCCATACCGTAAGCTTCGATCTGCTCTTTGCCATTTAACCCCAAGAGCTTCTCCACCTCGAGCTCCACCGGCAGTCCATGTGTGTCCCATCCCGCCTTGCGCGGCACATACTTGCCTTTCATCGTCTGATAGCGCGGAATCATATCCTTGATGACGCGCGTCAGCACATGCCCGATGTGCGGTTTGCCGTTGGCGGTCGGCGGACCGTCATAAAATGTATACGTCTCGCCCTCCTTGTGGTTTTCCATACTCTTTTCAAAAATATGGTTTTCTCTCCAAAAATTGACAATGTCTTTTTCACGGTCAACAAAGTTTAAATTACTGTCTACCTTTTTGTACATCACTGTGACTCCTTTCAAATGTTCTCCGGTGCGTCCGTCATACGAAAAAAGCTCCCGTCCCGTAATAGGACGAAAGCTGTCTGTTCGTTATACCACCTGATTACTCCTGTACGATCTTCATTGCTGAAAATGATACCCGTCTCTTTAACGCAGAAAATACGTCAGTCTCTACTTGGCCCATGCCGTTCGGACTGCGACTTAGAAGGGATATTCCCTTGCGGATACTCGTACCGGTTCCCACCTGCCCCGGCTCTCTTTGCCTTTCCCCGCAAAGTACTGGCTTCGTCATGGTCTTTGATACTTTTCAACTGATTTTTAGTATAGCGGCAAATACCCGTTCTGTCAAGCGGCAGACAAAAAATTATCCTTCCTTGACATTTTCAATGACTGTGAGAAAACTCTCTTTCATTTTGTCCTGCAATATGGCAAGTTCCGCTTCATCGCCCGAAAACGGAACGAACCCGCCTGCCATTTCGGCATGACCGCCGCCGCTTCCGCCAACGGCCGTGAGAGCGTCGTGAACAATTTTGCCCGCATCGAGCGCCGCAAGCTCACTGCGGACAGAGAGTTTTAAACCTCCCTCCTTATGGGAACAGACGACGGAAAATGACACTTCTTTTAAAGCGAGCATAAAGTCTGACACATTGGCGATAACCGGACAGTCTTTGCCGGCGTCGGCAAACCCGATGTTGTCAAACACCTCCACGCTCGAGATGGCTTTGGAGTAAGCGATCAGATCATCAAAACAGAGCGTGCTGTTTTCGAGAATATGAATGACCTGATAATCACAATCGTCATAGAGCTTATAGATCATGTCCACGTCCAGTTTCGATACGCCCCGCGAGAGATTGTTGGTGTCAATGCGAATACCATAAGTCAGAGCCGTCGCAATATTTTTGGTAACCGGAATCTGATTTTCAAAAAAATAGTGCGCGATGATCGTGGAACAGGCACCGACTTCCGGGCGAATGTCCTTAAAGCGGTATTGGTATTTTTCATTTTCCGGGTGATGGTCAATGCAGATGATTTCATCGCCGGTCATATCTATGATATTGGAATTGCCCTTCTGGGCATCCACCAAAATCACCTCGTCTTCCTCGCGCAATATCGAGGCAATGTTTTCAATGTGATTGAGCTCTATCCCCAAAAGCTCACCGAGTTTTGCTGTGCTGTAACGGTCAATCTTGCCGCTGTAACAGATCGTGGAGGAGACGCCTCTAGCCAAAAGCAGCGCCTGCAGACCGTAAGCGCTGGCGATGGCATCAGGGTCCGGGAAATTGTGCGTTTGAATATAAACATGTTTGCGGTAAATTTTCGTCAATAACTCGTCCAACTTCGTCATAGAAATCTCTGGCATTTCCGTTATCAGGAAACAATTCCTCCTTGTTATGATTGATGTTCAGAATACGGCAGCTCTATCGTAGCCAATTCCCGCAATCCGTTGATTTTGGGCACAGGCACGTTTATCGTGCCAAAACCGTACGCAGCGTGAACAAACGCCGCTCCCGCCTGCACGCTGGCATCGTAGTCGCCCTGAATATCGCCGACATAAACGGCCCTCTTCAGATGGTTGCGCTCTGCAATCAGGCGGATATTATCGCCCTTTGGTCTGCAGTTATTGCCGTAACATTCGATGTCCTTAAAATAATGCCAAAACCCATAATGGTCTAAGAATGCCTCGACATATCCCGCCTGACAATTGCTGACAATAAACAATGGATACCGCTGCTGTAAAATAGAGAGGGTCTCTTCCAAATCAGGATAAAGCACGCCGCCATGGCTGCGCAGATATTCGTTTTCTGCCGTACAGCAGTCCGTCAGCAGTTCCATACGCTCCTTTTTGGATAATTCCGGGAATATTAAATCCGCAATCACATCCATCGTTTTTCCCATCACACCCTGGATATCCGCCGCAGTCAGCGTTTTCGCCAGTCTGCCGTCGCTTTGAATCGCAAGATTCCATGAGACTGCCACATTTTCGGCGGAATCCCACAGTGTGCCGTCCATGTCAAATATAATACCTGTATTTGCATCAAAAACGCTCAAAATACCCCTCCTGCTTCTATCCTTATCTGGCCTCGTCGATCGCCTTTCCGATATCATGGCGCATATACTTGTTGGCAAAATCCACCCACTCCGTGGCCTCGTACGCTTTGGCCCTGGCCTCTTTTAAATCTTTTCCGGTAGCCGTTATCCCCAGCACGCGCCCGCCGTTTGTCACGATCTTGCCCTGATCGTCAAACTTTGTCCCCGCATGATAACAGTAGTAATCGTCTTTTCCCTCAAACGCCGAAAGCCCTGTGATCTCATACCCTTTCTCGTAGGAGACCGGATAACCGTCAGAGGCGAGCACGACGCAGACAGCCGCGTTATCCTCAAACTCCAGTGTGATCGTATCAAGTTTTCCGTCCACACAGGCTTCCATCACATCCATGATATCATTCTTCATGCGCGGCAGCACCACCTGCGCTTCGGGGTCACCAAAGCGGGCGTTGTATTCCAGCACTTTCGGGCCTTCCGCGGTCAGCATCAGGCCAAAAAAGATAACGCCCGTAAACGGCCTGCCCTCGGCCGCCATAGCGTCCACGGTCGCCTGGTAGATGTGTTTCTTGCAAAAATCGTCAACTTCATCCGTGTAAAAGGGACTCGGTGAAAAGTTGCCCATTCCTCCGGTGTTCAGGCCCTGATCGCCGTCTTTGGCCCGCTTATGGTCCTGAGCCGATGACATAATCTGTATCGTCTTTCCGTCCACAAATGAGAGGACAGAGACTTCCCGCCCCGTCATAAACTCCTCAATGACAATCGTATTGCCGGCAGAGCCAAATTTCTTGTCCTCCATCAGCTCTTTGACTCCGGCCCTCGCCTCGTCTAAGGTATTACAGATCAGCACGCCCTTGCCAAGAGCCAGACCGTCCGCCTTTAAGACAATCGGCATTTTGGCCGTCTCCAGATAGTCTAACGCCTCCTGTGCAGATGTAAAATTCTCATATGCCGCGGTAGGAATCTTATATTTTTTCATCAGGTCTTTGGAAAAAGCTTTGGAGCCCTCCAAAATAGCTGCATTTTTCCGCGGTCCGAATACGCGTAAGCCTTCCGCCTCAAATGCATCCACGATGCCGCCCACCAGCGGATCGTCCATACCAATGATCGTAAAATCAATCTCTTGTTCCTTGGCAAACGCCGTCAGCTTTTCAAACTCCATGGCGCCGATCGGCACACACTCTGCCAGCGCAGCTATCCCGGCATTTCCGGGCGCACAAAAAATCTTGTCTACTTTCGGGCTTTTTGCCACGCTCGTGACAATCGCGTGCTCGCGCCCACCGCTGCCCACTACCAATACTCTCATGATTTATCCTCTCTTTTCCCTCAAATCTCTGACAATCTGTTACACCGAATGTAGCAATACGACCGGCAAAACCGCAATAACATCTGGCCTTTTTTTAATTTGTCGCCGGAGAAAGCTACGCGATCACAACTCTGCCTTCCTCCACGCTCACCTTATCATTGGCAATCAGATCAATCGCCCTGGGCAGTATCACCCACTCCGCCTGCTCCATCACGCGCCTCTGCAAAATCTCGGGGGTATCCCCGTTATGCACTTCGACGGCTTTCTGCAAAATGATAGGCCCCGTATCGGTCCCCTCATCCACAAAATGCACGGTAGCCCCCGTCACCCTGACCCCGCGGGCAAGCACTCCCTCATGCACTTTCAAACCGTAATACCCGGTGCCGCAAAAGGAAGGTATCAGCGACGGATGGATGTTGATGATGCGGTTGCGGTATTTGTCGATCATCTCCTGCGGGATTACAACCAGGAATCCGGCCAAAACCACCAAATCCACATCATAGGAATCCAGCGTTTTGAGCAGTGCAAGGTGAAACGCGCCGCGGTCATCGTAATCCCGGGGCGAGACACACTGCGCCTCAATGTTATGTTTTTTCGCGCGCTCTAAGGCAAACGCATCCCGATTATTGCTGATCACCACTTCCACTCTGGCGTTTTTGATATCTCCTCTGTCGATCGCATCCAATATCGCCTGTAGATTCGTGCCGCCGCCGGATACAAGCACCGCAAGTTTTAACATAACGTCACTCCTTTGTCCCCCTCTGTGATCTCACCGATCTGATAGGGCGTCTCACCCGCCGCACGGATGGCTTCCATCGTCTGATCTGCATCCCCCGGCGCCACAGCGAGTATCATACCGATGCCCATATTGTAAGTGTTGTACATCATCTGTTCCTCGACGTTGCCCTCGCGCGCCATCATCTTAAAAATAGCCGGCACTTCATAACTGTCCTTCTTGATCACGGCATGTCTGCCCTCCGGCAGCATACGCGGCACATTCTCATAAAAACCGCCGCCCGTGATATGGCTGCACCCCTTCACGCGCACGCCGGATTCTTTTATGCTCTTCAACGCTTTCACATAGATCTTAGTCGGCGCCAAAAGCGCCTCTCCTAACGTTTTCCCAAGCTCATCGTGATATGTATCAAGCGTCTCTTTATCCATAGAAAAAATCTTTCGTACCATTGAAAATCCGTTGGAATGTACACCCGATGACGCCATGCCGATCAGCACGTCGCCAGCCTGCAAATCGGCGCCCGTTATGATATCTTTTTCATCTACAATGCCCACGGAAAAGCCTGCCAGATCATACTCATCCTCCGGCATCAGCCCCGGATGTTCCGCGGTCTCCCCGCCGATCAGTGCACAGCCCGCCTGCTGACACCCCTGCGCCACTCCGCTGACAATCGTCGCGATTTTCTCTGGATAATTCTTGCCGCAGGCGATATAGTCCAGGAAAAAGAGCGGCTCGCCGCCCGCACAGGCGATATCGTTGACGCACATCGCCACACAGTCAATGCCGATCGTATCGTGCTTATCCAGCAAAAACGCCAGCTTTACCTTGGTGCCGCACCCGTCTGTGCCGGATACCAGCGTCGGATTTTCCATGTCCATAAAAGACTTCATCGAAAACGCACCGGAAAATCCACCCAGACCGCCCAAAACCTCCGGCCGCATCGTACCCTGCACATATTTTTTCATCAGTTCCACCGACTTGTACCCAGCTTCAATATCGACCCCGGAATTCTTATAATCCATAATTTCCTCCATTTCTGTAATTTTCGTTATTTTGTGTAATTTTTATATCCCACTTCCTGTAACTTGGCATCTTTGGCCTGGACCTGTTCTTTTAAATGCTTCGCATAGTCCTTTACTCTCTGTAATAACTGCGCATCGGAAGTCGCCAGTATCTTTGCCGCCAAAAGCCCGGCGTTCGCTCCGCCGTTAATCGCCACCGTAGCCACCGGTATCCCCGAGGGCATCTGCACGATCGAGTAGAGAGAATCTCTGCCGCCAAGCGATGTCGTGTGCATCGGAATCCCGATCACCGGCATCGGAAAGATCGCCGCGCACATCCCTGGCAGATGCGCCGCCATGCCCGCACCGGCAATAATCACTTGAAATCCTTTCTCCTCCGCAGTTTTGGCATACTCAAAAAATACGTCCGGCTCCCTGTGGGCGGAGATTATCGTCATCTCATATGCGATGCCCAATTCCTCTAAAATGTCCGCCGCCTTCGCCATAACCGGCATATCCGAATCACTGCCCATCACAATTCCTACTTTTGCCATAGTAACCCTCCATTCTTGATGCACCCGCGCACTTTCGCGCAGGCGCAAGGTTGCCTGTGAAAAATCTATTTTTCACAGTATCCTGTTTTTTTTATCTGTCTCTTCACTATCGTTTATGGCAGAGCATTTCCTGTCCTTTGCCACATCTAATCGAACGGACGGTTCAATTCCTCCGTCCCCGGCAGAACAAATCTGCCCCCTGCGATAATATCCTCACTGCTTCCATCTGCACGCAGCACCGTCACCCGGTCAAGCTCATCATACGGTATCGTGATATCGGTATGACAGTTAAAATATGCGTGCTCTGCGTCCGTCTTGTATTGCATGGATATCTCGTTTGCCCGCGCCACAATCGCCTTGCCGTCAGGATTGTAGGTCATTATGTCCTCCTCATGGCTGTAGCAGGTGTCTCCGACCGCAAAATGCGGGCCTGTTTTTTCCGCAATCAAAATCGGCAGCTTGTCCGCAATCTGATAATCCCTCGCCATGCGGTATGCCGTCGTGTTCGTTCCGATGGCGAACTCCCCCATCGGCAGCATATCATGATGCATCAACACATTATTCCTGATATACTTCCTGTTTTCTTCCTCGCTCTCAAAATTCGCACATGTGTAATCGGTCGTCTTTCCGTCTTTAAAATCAATCTCAAGGTTTTTAAAGCAAAGACCGTTCAGATATACCTGGCTGACAAATAGTTTTCCACATGTGCCTAAGAGTACCGGCGAGGTAAACACCTCCCCGACCGGAATGTTGACGTCCGCCACACAGTTTTCAAACGCCGTCTCTTTGTCTCTGTCCGCAAGCGGATAAATCTTTACATACAGATCGGTCTTGTTTCCGCTTCTGCCGGTAATATGCACACGCTCCGCCGTATCGAGCACATCAATGATCTTCTGCTGCATGTCACGGTACAGATTATAATCGAGCGTGTTTATTTTCATGGTCTCGCGAAAGATCTCCTGATACCGGTCTCCAATCTGTGGTATCGGAAAGGCGATGATCGTAAAGCTGCGCTCATCCCCTTTGATATATTGGTTCGTCAGCTGTCCCGCCGCCCCCATCTCATAGACGCGCAGCTGCTGTTGTTTCTCGCTATAGCGGATCGCTTCTTTTTTCTGCTCGGGCGCAAAGGGTTCCTCCCCGAACACTTCGATTACCGCAGGACCCGCGTGCTCCGCAGCCATTTTTTTGTTTTCCTCAAAATATGTTCTTTTTACCTCAAGGCAACGCTCGACATAAGCCTTGTCAAAATAGTAGGCCCGGTCTTCCTTATGATCAAAATCATACTGCCGGTTCGGCGACACACTCTGCGCGGACATCGTCGCCTTTAAGCCGAGCTTTTGCAGGTTAAGAACGGCGCTTCGCACCATTCGCTCAAAGCCGATCGGATAACGTATCTGCGCCGTTTTCTTTTTCCCTAAATCTTTCCCCGTCACTTCAAAACCGATGCGGTATCCCTCCGTGAACGTGGCCGCCATTTTTTCAATTTCTTCCTCGGTAAGAGACCCAAAAAACTCCGCCGTCTTGCGCTCATTTTCCCCGATATAAGCGCCATAAAGATAGAGATAACGAAGATCGGTAAGATCGGCCTCCATGACGATACATGACTCGAAATCTTCCCTGGCATCGATCAACCGGCGAAGATTTTCTTCCTCAAAGATCTCGCTGTAATCGTGAAAATAAGAACAGATATCGGCTCTGACTTCCTCTTCCTCCCCGTTTTCCAAACAATTGTAAACCTCGATCAGCAGTTCAAAGACAATCACCAGCCGCTGCCCGTTGCCAAGAAAAGCGCTTCGGATTGCGCCTCTGATATGCGCATAAAGAAGCGAGAGCGCCTTTCCAAGCTGTCCAAGCCGCTGCACCGCGTAAGCGGGATTCGCAAAGCTCTGCCCGTAATTTTTCTTCTCTGCAATCTCCGCATAGAGCGACTCATTCCACTGCGCCAGCTGCGTTTCACTGCATTTGGCAAGAGCGCCGCTTACTTTCATTCGGTAAATCTCTGCAAGCCCGCCGCACAACAACGCCGCCGACCGAAAATAATCACCGAGCGCTCCCGTCAAAGCATCGTCCTGTCCAATCTCTTCGATACGACTGCTCGCCAGAACGAATCTCTCTTTTGTCGCCTCGTTTGTCTCTCTGTATATGTCCTGATATCCCATATAGACCCTTCCTGTCCATGATTATAATGCCAACAATAAAAACTTATTGTTTCCTATAATAAGAATCCCACCACATATAAAGTAATCCACACACCCGTGACCAAAAAAGACGATAATGTGGCGAGATAAGGGAAAATTTTAAAGGAATTCTCCTCTCGAAGGCTCATAATCGCGAGTATGAAGGCCAATACGCCAAGCAGCATCGACGCCACCCCGGCGCTTCCCAGATAAAGGTTCACGCTGCCCCTGCTTTGGTACGCACACCACACCACCGCAGCGAAAATCCCCGCAGAAATACACGCCAGTAAAAACGAAAAAATCCCCCGCACAGACTGCTTTTTTTCTGTAAACTTGTAACCTCTTCTACGACGTGCCAGTTGTTTTCCCTCCTCGTTAGTATATCTATTTTGTTATAAATTTACACCTATGTTATGATCGCAGCAATTTCATTCTTTTTACTGTTCTAACTCAGTTTTAGACAAGGGGCTTTCCCCGCGTTTTTTCCGGTGGATATAACAGTAATACACGGCATATCCACATGCGGCGCCGATGGTATTGAGTAAAAGGTCATCCACATCAAAACTGCCCACTTTTGAGACGAGCTGCACCAGCTCCACGCAAAGGCTGAAATCAAATCCCAACAGCGTCGTGCGCCAGAAACTTCTCGCCCGCTTTGAAAAAATCGGCAAAAAAGCGCCGTACGGCACAAATGCCGCGACGTTTCCCACTATATTCATCAGTACAACGCCGATTCCAAGCTTTCTCCAATAGTGAAGGAATCGCCAGATTTCCTTGAATGGAACCAGGTTATAATGATATTGTCTCTCACTGTATGTCCTTCCCATCTCCTCCGAAAAAAAAAGGAAATAGCAGAGCACAATCAGATAAGCGGCAAACAGAACGCCCGCGAGCAATCGCTTTTTTTTAATGGCAGCCATACTGCTTGTAATATTCGTCAATTGCAGCTTTGATTTCATCGTTGATGACAACACGCCCCTGGCATGGACGATTGTACAGATGTTCCACAACTTCCTCCATCGTAACAATTGCATTGGCGTCAAAGCCGTAATTCTCCCTGATCTCATCGAGCGCACTCTTCTCGCCGCCAAGACCTTTCTCCATACGGTTTAAAGATACCATAAGCCCTAAGACCGTGACGTCTCCCTGAGCCTTTACGATCGGAAATGTCTCTTCGATCGACTTGCCGGAAGTGGTAACGTCCTCAATGATAACCACGCGATCACCGTCCTTTATCTTACTTCCCAGTAAGATGCCCGCATCACCGTGATCTTTTACCTCCTTGCGGTTCGAGCAATAGCGAATCTCCTTTCCGTATAATCTGGAAAATGCGATCGTTGCCGCCACGGCAAGCGGGATTCCTTTGTACGCCGGTCCAAACAACACGTCAAAATCTTCTCCGTAGTGCTCATGAATCGCCCGCGCATAGTATTCGCCAAGACGCATCAGCTGACTTCCGGTGACATAAGCGCCCGCGTTCATGAAAAACGGAGACTTTCTGCCGCTTTTGAGTGTAAATTCGCCGAATTTTAGGACATCGCTCTCCACCATAAATTCAATAAATTCCGATTTGTACTGTTCCATTTATAAAAAACCTCCTGCTTTTGACACCACTGGTTACCTTATTTATCGCTTCTCGTTCGTAGAATAATGCTTTAACCATTCTAGCATATAACCGATTAATTGGCAATCAGTTTGCAGAAGTTGTTGCGGCACTAATTTTGTGCATTTTCAGTCTAGCCTCAGTGCTCTTGGCTTGGTATAATAGAAGTAACATAGAAGTAACGATGATATAGCCTCACGCAAAGCTGCCAAGGCACCCAAACGTATGTAAACGTACTTACGGTGCAGAAAGGAATCCTGCTATGATCAGTGACATACAAGACGAGCGGTATCATGTCGCCGACGAAGCCATCTATGACGCATTTTTTTTAGTGCTCAAAGAAAAAGATATCGATAAAATAACCGTTTCTGACGTCATAAAAAGAGCCGGAATCGTCCGCAGCACGTTCTACAACCACTACGAAAATATTCCGGCTCTTGTGAGCGCCATTGAGGATAAGACCATAAAGGATATCTTTTCCCTGATGGAAACCTTTCACCCCAAAAGTGATAAGGAAATTTGCAAATCTTATTTTTTAACCATCTGTGAGTACACCACGACCAATCTGTTTTTAGCCAACCTCCTCAAGAATCCAGGAGGCGAGCCGTTTTTTGAAAAGCTGATTACCATGTTTCACTGTTATGTCGCCAGGGTAACGCAGGACACCACGCCTCCCCGCCACAGCAAGGAAGCATTTTCTTATATGATCGCCTGCGTGATCGGCAGCACCATCGGCGTGCTGCACAAGTGGAGCACAGAGAATTTTCAGGCTCCAGCCGACAAAGTCGCCGATCTTTTAACCCAGTCCTTTATGGCCGTCATGCTCCCTTTTATCACATAGGAAGCGGCTCGTCAATCAAAGCTTCCTGCCGCTTGATCTTCTTTGTCGAGCTGCGCACAAACGGATTTTTTCGCACAACGAGCCCCGTAATCTGACGGTAGGTGGGCTGGGACTTGTTATACTGGTCCAAAAATTCCTGTATTCCTGCCCGAACTTCCTCTTCCTTTAGACCCTTGGCCTGAACGACTTCCATATCAGGATAAATCCTCGCCGTCAGACCGTTATTCTCACCCGTGACGATCACTTCGCCGACCAGCGCGCCGAGCGCCAGTTTGTTTTCAATCTCCTCCGGCGAAATATTCTCGCCATTGGAAAGAATAATCAGGTTCTTCACACGCCCGTTGATAAACAAAAAACCGTCTTCATCGAGATATCCCTTGTCTCCGGTATGTAGCCAGCCGTCCTTTAATGTCTCGGCGGTCTCCTCCGGCATCTGATAATATCCTTTCATGACGCTGCTTCCTTTTACCAGAATCTCCCCGTTATCAAATGCAATCTCGGCGTTGGCGAGCGGACGTCCGATGGAACCCGGCTTATGGTCTCCCGGCATATTCGAGCTGATGACCGGTGAACATTCCGACATACCGTATCCCTCGTAGATATTCACGCCGTATTCCGCAAACCGCTCGATATAATAGGGGTCAAGATGCGCCCCTCCGGTAAATATAATTTTCAGCCTGCCGCCAAATACATTCGCCGCCAGAGCCTGTTTGGGAATCGCCGGGTCAGCCGCCGCAAGTCTCTTATAGATTGTCTCCACCATCATCGGAACCATTAGAATCACCTCCGGCTGAAAGACACCCATATTTTTTACCAGATGCAGCAGAGAATCGTTAATACAAACAGTAGCGCCAAGTGAAAATCCCTTGAGCCAGTCCATCACCAGGCAGAATGCATGGTGAATCGGCAATACGCTGAGCATAACGGTGCCGGGGTCAGCAGTGTAGTTGACAGCATTCACGTTCGTCGCCAGATTATTCTGTGTCAACATAACCCCTTTGCTCTTTCCGGTCGTGCCTGACGTAAAAATAATAGTCGCCACATCATCCGCAGACGGCCGCTTAGCGTCATCCTGACTGTTTTCTCCTGCCCTCTTTAATTCTGTCAGAGACGCCACTTTCTCATCGACAGCTTCCGTCTCCTCCTCCTTTAGCATCCAGATTTTTCTAAGCTTCGGGCACTCTGCCAAAACTGCGCCCAAAAGCGCCTGGTTCTTCGGGCTTAAAAAGAGCGCTTCCGCGTCCGACCGGTTGATAAGATCAATCAAATCCTCGCCCGGAAGCCCCGCATCGAGCGGCACTGCAACCGTATTGCCGGTGACAACCGCCAGGTAGCTTTCTATCCATTCCACGGAACTGGTGCCGATCAAAGCAATATGCTTTCCCTGGAATCCCTCTGCAAGCAGTCCCTTTCTTATCGTCACCACATGTCCTGCCAGCTCATGGTAGCTTCTCTCCAGGATTTCTTTTTTATGCAGCCACTTTACCGCTTTGATCTCGGCAAAATCTTCTTCACTTTTTTCTAAGATATCTCGAATCAACATTCCCATAATTATCTTTACCCCTCCTGCTGCAACTTATCCAATAATTCCAACGCCTGCGCGATCGAAACAACCTCAAGCGCATTTTCTTCCTCAAGCTCAATGTCAAACGTGTCTTCCAGTTCTCCCAGAAAAGACATAAAATCAAGGGAACTAAAGCCCAGATCTTCCCTAAATCTCATATCATTTGTCATGTCCTCCGGTTTTACCTCGCAATACTGTGCCACAATCGTTTTAAACTGCAATTCCTGATTCATTTTTCCTCCTTATTCTAGTTCCACATCATCCCCTCCGATGCCGCTTGGCAGAGTCGTTTGCGGCCGCCAACTACACGCGTTCGCAAACGCTCTGGGCATCGTATGGGATGATGCTGTTTTTCCGCTATTAAGTTTTGCATCATCCTAAATTTATATCTGCTCCATGATTTCCCCGATCGTCATATCCGGCTCTGCAATTCCTTTAAAGAGAATCCGCATCATATAGTAATACAACAGCTCCATATCATGCTCTTCTAAGTGAGCAGTCTGGTAATGGTATGAGAAGTTCATGCCCCCGTGCTCCGTGTGGGAAACGGTCAGATACATCTTCTTGGTGGCCGCGCCGTTGGCAAACCATTTGGAATGTTGCGCAATATTCTCAAGCTGTGGATTGTCCATTTTCACCGGCATCGGCTGATAGGTCAGATAACAGCTCTCATATGTGGTATGTTCCGGGGTGTGATAGCGTTTTCTCATCTCTTCCATAATCAACGCCGGGTCGTAATTGCTGTGCATGTAAATTCTGTTTTGCACATTCTGTATCTCGTATGCAGCCGCCAAAAATTCCATCTCCGGTGGAATCACCGTCCTGCAGGGAAACATGATAGTTCTGCTGCCGCCCGACGTCCACTCGTCATGCGTCGACCGCCGTGAGATAAAGTTCTCGATCGTAATATCTTCCTGCCCGTTGTTGACTTTTGACAGATAAGTGCGGATGCCGAGCAGCAACAAATTGGTCATGGAAAGCTGATGGTTCATGCAAAAAGCAATCAGATTTCTGGTAGGCTCGGGCTCTAGCACATAATCTTTTACCGCCACAAATAAATTCTTCAATTCGATATCGGCAGCTCTTAAATTCTTGTCACCGTGCCGCTCTCTCGCCTCCTCAAGTACGGATGGCCCCTGGATATCTGAATAGAGCGGCTCTCCCAGCGCGTCTAGCTGGTCGTCCCAGAACTTCTTGTCCTTGGCCGCACGCTTTTCATTGCCCGCCTTTTTCAAATCCTTTTCGAGCACCATCTCAAAATCGGCAAGATCTTTCGGATATTCGGAGCCAAAACGATAATGCGTGTATAGCTGCATCAGATCGTTGATCATCACCACCAATCCGCACGAATCAATCAATCTGTGGTCCATATGGAGGAAAAATCCATTGTAGCCCTCCGCAAGTTTTACCATCGTCACATCGCACAATGGAATATCATGCCCATCAAACGTCTCATAAGCCCACTGCTGCATCAAATTGTCCGCCTCTGCCAGGCTCATGCCCGACAAATCTTTCAGCGGAATATCCCTAGTTTCTTTTTCCACAATATACTGTTTTACTTCCCCGTTTTTATCGGGCTTGGTAAAACGGATTCTCATACACCCATAACGCTCAAATTCCAACTGGATACACTTTTTTAACAGGCCAAAATCTAGGGCTGCCTTTAGGGATGCTACCACACTGACCCCTGATACCTGCTGTGTGTTGTAATCCAAAATCCAGTTGTGATGCATTTTCTGTGCCGCTGTCAATGGATAATATTCTCTCATGCACGACCTCCTCTTTTTCTTTCTGATGAGAACCTAACACATTTTGATCTTTATTTCTACCCCTGTTCGGATTTAGCAAACAGTTTACCCAAAATTGACCGAGACTTTGTATCACTGGTTATTTTTATTTGTTTTCTATTTTCTACTTGTTTTCTATCTTTTACTTGTTTTCTATTTTTTCAAAAAACTCCATTATCTTTTCCTGGTACAGCTTTGGCTCTTCGTACGCGCTGCAAAGATGCCTCGCCTCCGGTATCACGACAAGTTCCTTTGGCGCGCGGCACAAAGAATAGTTATAGAGCGAATTTCCCGGATCCACATAAGTGTCTTTGGCTCCGTGGAAAAATAATACCGGCCGCCGGTTCGTTTTCATCGCCCGTGAGGTGTCCGCATCTCTCATGCGAAACCCTGCAAACAGAGCGCAGAACAGATCAAGGCGCAACAGCAGCAGTCCAACCCAATGGAGATGAAACCAGTTAGCAGCCATATCCTCAACCTGTCCTTTCATCGAGCGAAATCCGCAGTCTGCAATCAACCCTTTCACTTCCTGAGGCAGACTCTGCCCGGATGCCATCAGCACGGACGCAGCCCCCATCGACTCCCCATAGAGATAGATGGGAAGTTTTCTTTGATTGCGCTTCGCCAGATAGTGCGCCCATTTCTGCACATCATATTGCTCCATCGCCCCAAAAGTAATATACTCCCCTCCGCTCTCCCCGCAGCATCTTTGATCAATAAAGAGCAGGTCACAGTGATTTTCATGAAGAAAGCGTGAAATATAGGCGAAATCTCCAAACCCGCTGCCTTTATAGCCGTGGCTTAAGAGCACAATCCGTCTGGCCTGGCGCGCCGGCAGGTAGGACGCATGCAGTTTTAAGCCATCCGCGCTTCTTAGATAGCAGTCACGCATATGCTGTTGTCTGCACCAGGCTTTTCCCTCCTCATATTCTCTTTCAAACTTATATCTGGGATGATTCACCTTAGTGTGGGACAACTCAAACCATTTCTTTTTGATCAATCTCTTATTGTCTTTGCAGCAAACAATCATCTTAAAAAAAGACCAGCCGGAAGCCATAAAAACAGCAGACACTGCGCAAACAGCGCTAAGAATTTTAATCACTTTATCTTTCATCATTTTCCCTCTTTTCTTGATGGCAAAAAGCGGCTATGACAGCCGCATATCCTGATATTACCGCTATTATAATAGTATTCCCACAAAAAAGCAAATAATGGCAAAACAGCGGAACAAAACAAACCCCTGCGCAAACCTCCATTGTTTTCAGGCACAAAAAGAGGAGCCGTTGCAAAAGTAGATGAATCATCTACTTTTTGCAACGGCTCCTTCGCCTTTATGTAATCTTTGCCTTCGTTGCTCAATTTTTTTGTTCTTTCTGCATCTGCTCTACCGTTTCCTCCACCGCTGAAATTCTCCTGTACAGCATCTCCTGATTTTCCAGAATTTCACTCAGTGCAAATAATATGACCGTGCCGACTGCCGTGCCAAAAATTCCTACCGCAAACCAAACCACCGTCAGGAAGATACTCCGCTCTCCCGTAATCCCTCTATAAGACTCGTAGTCTATTGTGATACCGTTCGCTCTCGCTAAAGCGATAGAACCGATCACCCCCAGAACCATAAATACCATTGCCAGTGTATGAGCTATTTTCCTCATAATAAAACTCCTCCTTTGTCTCTTCCTGCTATCATGGGTTGTAACTGTTAATCATATGATACCTCTAAAACTGCTGCCCGTAAAGCGTCCATGTTTATATATTCCCCCGCTGTAGCACCAACACGAACGTTTTGCATTCTTCCGTTCCTTTTCACCTTTACTATATGTTATTAGATTGAAAACTTTATTTCATATAAATGAATAACTATGCATATCTGTTCTATCGGAAGTGATATAAATTTTATATATTCACAACGTATATGCGGCGTCCGGCAGGCATCCTAATTGCAGGTGCTACTTGTCTTTTGACCCTCCG
>CAJTYI010000064.1 GCA_910584215.1 uncultured Roseburia sp.
CTGGATGCCCCAAAGGCACGCGCTAAGTACCTCGGGATTTGTGATATTGAAGAAAAAAGCAGAGACTGTGACACCAAAGAAACGATGGATGCCGCTTTCACTCATAGGAAAAGAAAAAGTTTACTATATTTTGAAAAAATACTTTCATCCAAATAACTTGACTAATAACCGATCGTTTACTAGCCGTAATTTTCCACTGAACCAGTATTTCCATGCGCCATCCGTTTATAATCGTTCATCAAATAACGTGGTAAATCGTGGCAAACCAACGATAAAATTGTTTACATGCAATAAATAGTATGAAAGAATCAGTATGAAGGAATCAGGGCTGCCGCAGAATATTCTGTCGCAGCCCGGTTTTTCATGTTGAAGCAGATAGCAAGTTGTGCTACAATATCCGCAAGTGTTACACTGGTTTTGTGTGGGACATAGAATGGCTGGCCGGGCAAAAGGGAACAATATGAAAAGTCAGCATGCAACAGCAGAGAGAAACAGATTTATAAACAAACAGCCGCAGCATGGAGGATAAAATGGGGAACAGTAACGGAGTGAGAGTGACAAAAGTGGCGGAAATTATGGACCTTTATAATTTTCTGCCGGACATGGATTTGACAGGCCACAGGATAAAGATCAGCGATGTGAATCGTCCGGCGCTGCAGTTAAATGGATATTTCAAGCATTTTGAACATTCCCGCGTGCAGATTATAGGCATGGTGGAATATACTTATCTGCAACAGATGGAGGATGAAAAAAAGTTAGCGATATACAAACAATTTATGAGTTATGACATACCCTGTGTCGTATTTTGCAGGGACTTGCAGCCCGATGAATTGTTTTTAAAAATCGCGGAGGAGAACGATCTGCCCGTGTTTGGCACGAGACGCGGCACCTCTGAGTTTATGGCGGAGCTGATCTATTGTCTGAGTGAACAGCTTGCGCCCTGTATCACGATTCATGGCGTGCTGGTGGATGTGTATGGAGAAGGGCTCTTAATCATGGGAGAGAGCGGTATCGGCAAGAGCGAGGCGGCGCTCGAGTTGGTGCGCCGCGGTCACCGTCTGGTTACGGATGACGTGGTTGAGATTCGCAAGATTAACGAGCACACGCTGATGGGCACTTCACCAGATATCACACGTTACTTTATCGAACTACGCGGTATCGGCATTATCGACGTCAAAAGTTTGTTTGGCGTGGAGTGCGTAAAAGAAAAGCAGCAGATTGACCTGGTCATCAAGCTGGAAGACTGGACCAAAGATAAAGAGTATGACAGACTGGGGCTTGAGGAGGAGCACACGGAGTTTCTTGGCAATAAGGTCGTCTGTCATTCTCTGCCGATTCGGCCAGGCCGTAACCTGGCGGTGATCTGCGAGACGGCAGCGGTCAATCACAGGCAAAAGAAAATGGGCTACAATGCGGCCCAGGAACTTTACCGCCGCGTGCAGGCCAATATGACCAAAAGGCCGGAGGACGACTAAAAAGAGCGTGTTGTTAAGATGAAAAATACGTTTGGTTCGTCCGGCTGCCGTCGGTTATATATGAGGACCTAATTAAAAAATGAGCAGTATATACCCAAATAAAACAGACGATGGGGAAAATAAAAAAAGGATGGTGTATGGTATGGAGCGAGAGAATGTCTGGGAGAAGTACCCAAAAGGGAAAAAGAGAGACAGTGTATATGCGTTTGCGGAGGATTATCGCAAATTTATTTCTGACTGCAAGACGGAGCGCGAATGTGTGGACGAGTTTGTGCGGATGGCCGAAAAAGAAGGGTTTGTCAATATAGAACAGGTGATCGAAAAAAATATGGAGATAAAGGCCGGCGACCGCATCTATGCCAATAACATGGGCAAAGGGTTGGCCATGTTTGTCATCGGCAAGGAGCCGCTTGCATCGGGCATGAATATTCTGGGCGCGCACATTGATTCGCCGCGTCTTGACCTAAAACAGGACCCGCTGTATGAGGATCACGATCTGGCCATGCTTGACACCCATTATTATGGGGGAATTAAAAAATATCAGTGGGTGACGCTGCCACTGGCACTGCACGGTGTCATTGTCAAAAAAGACGGCAGCGTGGTTTCGGTCAATATTGGGGATAAACCGGGCGACCCGGTATTCGGCGTCAGCGACCTGCTGATTCATCTGGCGGGCGAGCAGATGGAGAAGAAAGCCTCAAAGGTGATAGAGGGCGAAAATCTCGACTTGCTGATCGGCAGCATTCCGATGGAAGATACGGATAAGAAAGACGATAAGGAAAAGGTCAAGGAAAAGGTTAAGGCGAATATCCTTCATTTTCTGGAAAAAGAGTACGGCATTGAGGAAGAAGATTTTCTTTCCGCGGAGATTGAGGTGGTACCGGCAGGAGAGGCGAGAGATTACGGCCTTGACCGCAGTATGATTATGGGATATGGCCATGACGACAGAGTGTGTGCTTATCCATCTTTTATGGCTATGTTACAGATGAAAAAGCCCCAATACACCAGCGTCTGTCTTTTGGTCGATAAAGAGGAGATCGGGAGCGTGGGAGCCAGCGGTATGCAGTCGATGTTTTTTGAAAATACGGTGGCAGAGCTGGTTTATGCCATGGGAGACTACAGCGAGATCAAGGTAAGACGCGCTATGAAGAATTCAAAGGTGCTCTCCTCCGACGTCTCCGCGGCGTTTGACCCGAATTTCCCGTCGGTGATGAGCAGCAGGAATACGGCATATTTTGGCAGAGGACTGGTATTCAACAAATATACCGGAGCAAGAGGCAAATCCGGCTCAAATGATGCCAGTGCAGAATATATGGGGAAACTGCGTCATATTATGGATACAGAAAACGTGTCTTTTCAGACGGCCGAGCTGGGCAAAGTTGACCAGGGAGGCGGCGGAACGATCGCCTATATTCTCGCAAATTATGGGATGCAGGTGATTGACAGCGGCGTGGCGGTTATCAATATGCACGCGCCGTGGGAGATCATCAGCAAGGCGGATTTGTATGAAGCGTACCGTGGTTATGTTGCATTTTTAAAATTGGCATAGAGAACAGAAACGAGGATGCGGATGAGGCAGGACTTTGAACGGGAACTGACAGAGATGATGGGTGAGGGGCAGGTGCATAAGCAGGAACCCATGAGCCGCCACACGACTTTTCGGATTGGCGGTCCTGCGGAATATTTTGTGACGCCGCGCACGGCACAGCTGCCGGCACTGCTCGCCCTGTGTGATTCTCATCAGGTGCCGTACACGTTGATCGGGAACGGCAGCAATGTGCTGGTAGGGGACGGCGGAATCCCGGGACTTGTCATAGAACTTTTGGCGAAACAAGAAAAACCGCGCGTGGAGGGCGCGCGCGTTACCGCGGGCGCCGGTGTGCTGCTCTCTAGGACGGCGGCGGCGGCGGCAGAAGCCGGGCTTGGCGGTATGGAATTTGCGGCCGGAATCCCGGGAACGCTCGGCGGCGCCGTTGTCATGAATGCCGGAGCCTACGGCGGAGAGATGAAAGATATCATCGAGCGGGTGAGCGTATTGACAAGGCGCGGAGAACGACAAAGCCTGACTGTCTTGGAACTGGATTTGGGTTACCGCCACAGCTGTATCGAAGAGAGGGGCTATATTATCACCGAAATTACGCTGCATTTGGAACAGAAGCGCGTGGAAGCGATTCGCGCGCAGATGGAGGAACTCAAGGCAAAGCGCGTGGAAAAACAGCCGCTTGAGTATCCGAGCGCGGGCAGCACATTTAAGCGCCCGGATGGATATTATGCAGGAAAGCTGATCATGGATGCCGGGCTTAGAGGGTTTCAGGTAGGAGGAGCGAAAGTTTCCGAAAAACACTGCGGTTTTGTAGTGAATACCGGAGGCGCCACCGCGGCCGATGTCTGTAAGCTGATGCGGGAGGTATCCGAGCGGGTGTGGCAGCAGTTTGGCGTTGTGCTGGAGCCGGAGGTTAAGAGAATAGGAATTTTTGATTAGTGACAAATTTCCCACGAACAAAATGCCGCTTGCGCGGCGGAATGAGAGGAAACATGAACTTTGTAATATTGACCGGAATGTCGGGTGCAGGTAAGAGCACTGCGATCAAAATGATGGAGGACATCGGATTTTATTGCGTCGATAACCTGCCGATTTCGCTTTTGGAAAAGTTTGTAGAATTGACGATAGAGCAAAATCCAGAGCATCAGAGGGTTGCGGTGGGCATCGATATCCGCAACGGGCGTGCGCTCGAGGAGCTAAAGGATGTGCTGGCCAATATCAAAAAGCGCGGCACTGACTATGAGATCTTGTTTTTGGACTCTAACGACACTGTGCTGGTGCGCCGTTACAAGGAGACGAGGAGAAACCACCCGCTTGCCGGGGGTGAACGTGTGGATAAAGGTATCCAGGAGGAGCGCAGCAGGATTGCCTTTTTGAAAGAGCAGGCCGACTATATCATCGATACCGGGCAGCTCTTGACGCGGGAATTAAAAGCCGAATTGGACAAAATATTTGTGGACCAGCAGGATTATAAAAATCTTTTTATCACCGTCCTGTCGTTTGGCTTCAAGTATGGGATTCCGGCGGATGCCGATCTGGTCTTGGATGTACGCTTTTTGCCCAACCCTTATTACATACAGGAGCTGCGGGCGAAGACCGGCAATGACAGGGAGATTCAGGAGTATGTACTGCAATTTCGCGAGGCGCATGAGTTTTTGGATAAGATTCAGGATTTGCTGGAATTTTTGATTCCCAACTATATCGCCGAGGGAAAAAACCAGCTTGTGATTGCGATTGGCTGTACCGGCGGCAAGCACCGCTCCGTAACGCTCGCCAACGAGATCTGCAAAAGGCTCTCGTGTGCAAAGGGTTATGGATTAAAGAGCGAGCACCGGGACATCGGGAAAGATGCCCTGCGGGGCAAATAACGTGAAATGAAACATGCACCATCCTGATTTGACGCCTGTCAAAGCAGGCAGATGGGAGTTAGCGTGAAGTACGGAGGTCATCATGTCGTTTTCAGGTGATGTAAAGAGGGAGCTTGCCGGTCGTGTCGGCAAGAGCAGGCACTGCCAGATTGCGGAACTTGCGGTGCTTATGGCTTTCGATCAAAAGATTGCGTCGTCAGAGCCTTCGTTGGTGAGAGAAAAGTACGGGGCATTGTGCAGCCGGGTTTTAGACGCAGGGGATGCAGCTGCAGCCGGAACCGGGCAAAAGCTCTATGAGGCGGTTAAAATGTGGGACGCGGAGGCGCAGCGGCCTGCGGTAAGGGATACCATAAGCGGCCTGCTGATACAGCAGGCTTGTTGCAAACGTGCGTTTATCCGCGGCGCATTTCTGTCCGCAGGTTCTATCAGCGATCCCCAGAAGTCGTATCATTTCGAGATTGTCTGCGGGAGCGAAAGCCAGGCAGTCCAGGTACAGGAAACGATTAATAGCTTTGGCCTCGATTCCAAGATTGTGGAGCGGAAAAACCATCGCGTGGTTTATTTGAAAGAAGGCGCGCAGATCGTAGACATATTGAATGTGATGGAGGCTCACACATCGCTCATGAATCTCGAAAATGTCCGCATTTTAAAAGAGATGCGCAACTCCGTGAACCGCAAAGTAAACTGTGAGACGGCCAATATCACAAAAACAGTCGGAGCCGCGGTAAAACAGATCGAGGACATCAATTATATTCGTGCGCATATGGGCTTAGACGGACTGCCGGATAATTTAAAAGAAATGGCGCTGCTTCGGCTGCAATACCCGGATACGCCGTTAAAGGAACTGGGAACGTATCTGAATCCGTCGGTGGGAAAATCCGGGGTGAACCACAGGCTGCGCAGAATCAGTGAAATCGCCGAAAAGTTACGAGAACAGGCATAGTGGAGAAAAGACATGAAAAGGAAATTATTGTTTGTCCTTAACCCGTATTCGGGAAAGGCTCAGATCAAAAATCAATTGCTGGAAATTGTAGATATTATGGTGAAAGCGGATTATGAGGTGACGGTTTATCCGACACAGGCGAGAGGAGACGCGATTCATAAAGTGGAGCAGGAAGCGGGCAATTATGATCTCGTAGTCTGTAGCGGCGGCGACGGAACTCTGGACGAGACAGTGACCGGCATGATGCGCCGTGAACAGAGAGTTCCGCTTGGATATATACCGGCGGGCAGCACTAACGATTTTGCCACTTCTCTGGGAATCCCCAAGGAGATGACGAAGGCTGCGAAAACCGCGGTGACTGGCAGGCCGTTTGCCTGCGATATCGGTGTCTTTAACGGGGATTTTTTCGTCTATGTGGCGGCGTTTGGCATCTTTACCGAGGTGTCTTATTCTACCAGCCAGGAATGGAAGAATCTGCTGGGACATGCGGCTTATATTCTCGAGGGCGTCAAGAGCCTGCACGATATCTCGTCGTATTGCCTGCGCGTAGAGTACGGGGATATCACGCTGGAGGATGAATTTATCTATGGTATGATCACCAACTCGACCTCGGTAGGCGGATTCAAGGGGATGACGGGAAAGGACGTGCTGCTCGACGACGGAGTATTTGAGGTCACGTTAATCCGCAGGCCAAGAAATCCGCTCGAGCTCAATGCGATTATACGTTCCCTGCTACAGCGAATCGACAATACCGAGATGGTTTATTCATTTAAGACGGACCGGGTAAAATTTTACGCGCCCGAAAAGCTTACATGGACATTGGACGGCGAGTTTGGAGGAGCCCACACCGAGGTTTTGGTGGAAAATCTCAGACAGGCAGTACAGATCATGGTACCCGGCGAATGAGCAAAGACCGGCGGAACATGCACATATCAGCAGCATACATATTTGACAGGCCAAGGAAACGTGAAAGATTGAAATTGTTGGAAAATCGGCTTTATTTTTTATTGTGATTGATCTATAATAAAAAAGATGAGAGCATGGCTGTCAAAAAAAGAAAATGGAGGGAAATATTATGTTAGTATCTGCAAAAGAAATGTTAATTAAGGCAAAGGCTGGCCACTATGCAGTCGGACAGTTCAATATCAATAATTTAGAGTGGACAAAGTCAATCCTCTTAACGGCGGAGGAGTTAAAGTCACCGGTCATTCTGGGCGTGTCCGAGGGTGCCGGAAAATATATGACAGGCTTTAAGACAGTTGCAGCTATGGTAAAGGCTATGGACGAAGAGCTTAAGATCACGGTTCCCGTTGCGCTTCACCTTGATCATGGCACTTACGAAGGATGCTACAAATGTATCAAGGCAGGATTTACTTCCATTATGTTTGACGGTTCCCATTATCCGATTGAGGAGAACGTAGAGAAGACAAAAGAATTGGTGGCGGTAGCCCACGGCATGGGCATGTCCATTGAGGCAGAAGTCGGCTCGATTGGCGGAGAAGAGGACGGCGTTGTCGGCATGGGCGAGTGTGCCGACCCGAACGAGTGCAAGTCTATCGCTGATCTGGGTGTTGATATGCTTGCTGCCGGCATCGGCAATATTCACGGCAAATACCCGGAAAACTGGGCGGGTCTTAGCTTTGACACATTGGCAGCAGTGCAGGAGAAGACCGGCACGATGCCATTGGTACTGCACGGCGGCACAGGGATACCGGAAGATATGATCAAAAAAGCGATCTCTCTGGGCGTGGCAAAGATTAACGTCAATACGGAGTGCCAGTTGTCGTTCCAGGACGCGACCCGCAAGTATATCGAGGCAGGCAAGGATTTAGAGGGCAAGGGATTTGACCCGCGCAAGCTGCTGGCTCCGGGCGCTGAGGCGATCAAAGCTACCGTGAAAGAGAAGATGGAGTTGTTTGGTTCTGTCAACAAGGCTTTTGAGTAGGTTGCCTAAAATTGGCACAGAGTAGCGAGATTTTTTGTAGTATTACACAAAAACGTATTTTTTTGGACTTTTAGCTTGCAATTTAAAGCAAAAAGTATTATCTTAATACCAGTGATATACAGGTAAGCGAAGAACAAGGGCGTTCCAACAGGTGTGGAATGTCCTTTTTTTCATTTTTTGATTTTTGAAGTTATAGTTGAAATTAAAGGTGAAATCGCGTACCATGAAATAAGCAGCTTATAATCTCAGGGGGATTATGATGTGAAAAGAAAGGATGTAGATAACATGGGTGATTATGTAAACGTAGCAGAGATATTCGGCGAGAACGTGTTCAATGACGCGGTGATGCAGGCGCGTTTGCCAAAAAAAGTTTACAAGAAGTTAAAAGACGTAATCGACGAGGGCAGGGAGTTAGACCTTGAGACCGCGGATGTGGTGGCGCATGAGATGAAGGAGTGGGCGATCGAGAAAGGTGCGACGCACTATACGCACTGGTTTCAGCCGCTCACCGGTGTGACGGCCGAGAAACATGATTCATTCATCACCGCACCGATGGACAACGGCAAAGTGTTGATGAGCTTTTCCGGTAAGGAGCTGATTAAGGGTGAACCGGATGCGTCCTCTTTCCCGTCGGGAGGTCTGCGCGCGACATTTGAGGCCAGAGGATATACCGCATGGGACTGCACCTCGCCGGCGTTCGTAAGACAGGACGCTGCGGGCGCAACACTCTGTATCCCCACCGCGTTCTGCTCTTACACGGGTGAGGCGCTCGACCAGAAAACACCGCTGCTTCGTTCCATGGAGGCCATCAATGAGCAGTCGCTCCGTCTGCTGCGGTTGTTTGGAAACACTACATCCAAAAAAGTTACGCCGTCCGTGGGGCCGGAGCAGGAGTACTTTATCGTTGACAGGGAAAAGTATTTGCAGAGAAAAGACCTGATTTTTACCGGGCGGACCTTATTTGGCGCCATGCCTCCCAAAGGGCAGGAGATGGATGACCACTATTTCGGAGCAATCCGTGAGAGAATCGCGTCATTTATGAAAGATGTAAACGAGGAGCTCTGGAAATTGGGCGTGACTGCGAAAACACAGCACAATGAAGTCGCTCCGGCGCAGCATGAGCTGGCGCCGATTTACGGGGAGGCAAACGTGGCAGTCGATCACAATCAGCTTGTTATGGAGACATTAAAAAAAGTGGCCGGGCGTCATGGACTGCAGTGTCTGCTGCATGAGAAACCGTTCGCGGGGGTTAATGGCTCCGGCAAACATAACAACTGGTCGATCACGACAGACGACGGCATTAATCTCTTAGAGCCGGGCAAGACGCCGCACGAGAATATTCAGTTCTTACTGGTTTTGACATGTGTATTGAAGGCCGTATACATTCATGCCGATCTGCTGCGGGAATCTGCGGCTGATGTCGGAAACGATCATCGTTTGGGAGCAAATGAGGCTCCGCCGGCAATTCTTTCCGTCTACCTGGGGGAACAGCTCCAGGATGTATTGACGCAGTTGATCAGTACCGGGGAAGCGACGCACAGCTTAAAGGGGCAGAGATTGGAAACCGGTGTCAGGACATTGCCGGATTTCATGAAAGATGCCACGGACAGAAACCGGACATCGCCGTTTGCGTTTACCGGAAATAAATTTGAGTTTCGTATGGTTGGTTCCCAGGATTCCGTCGCGCAGCCGAATGTGGTGTTAAATACGATTGTCGCGGAGGCATTTTCGGAGGCTTGCGACGTGTTGGAGAAAGCGGATGATTTTAATCTTGCCGTACATGATCTGATCAAAGAGTACGCGACCAAGTATCAGGATATCGTTTTCAACGGGGACGGTTATTCGGACGAGTGGGTTGCAGAGGCTGAGAGACGCGGCCTGCCGAATATCAAGTCCATGGTGGATGCGATACCGGCTTTAAATGCCCCGAAGGCAGTGGCGCTTTTTGAGAAGTTTCGAGTATTTACCAGGGCGGAGCTTGATTCGCGCGTGGAGATCGAGTATGAGACTTACGCGAAAGAGATCAATATCGAAGCGAAAGCAATGATCGATATTGCGACAAAACAGATTATACCATCCGTAATCAAATACACTACCGTGCTGGCGGAATCGATCACGGCAGTGAAAAACGCCTGCGGAGCCGATGTCAGTACACAGGATACGATATTGCGAGAGGTATCGTCACTGCTTGCGGATACGAAGCGTTCCTTGGATAAATTGATAGAAGTGACCGACCAGGCAGGTTCCATGGGAGAGGGCAGAGAGCAGGCGGTCTACTACAGAGATGTGGTAAAGACGGCGATGGATGAGCTGCGGGCGCCAGTAGATAAGCTGGAGATGCTGGTGGATAAATCGATGTGGCCGATGCCATCTTACGGTGATTTGATTTTTGAAGTTTAAGATGTAACAAGTCAATAAAATAGCGGTACTTTTTTCGGACCACAAAGCGGTGGAGATCTGGGAAAAGTGCCGCTATTTTTTTGATAATCAGTTGAAATTGGCAGGAGAACTGTTTTATCGTTTTCTTGCGGTTCTTCAAACAGAAACGTTCATAGAATAGGAGGTTATTATGACACAGGAAACAATTTTAGAATTGGTGAGTGGTGAGACATTTGGTATCTGGTTCTTGATCGGAGCCGCACTGGTGTTTTGGATGCAGGCAGGATTTGCCATGGTGGAGACAGGATTTACTAGGGCGAAAAACGCGGGTAACATTATTATGAAGAATCTGATGGACTTTTGTATCGGTACGGTAATGTTTATTGTGATCGGTTTTTCACTGCTGTTAGGTGAGGATTTGTTTGGATGGATCGGGAAGCCGGGATTTGATATTTTTACGGCGTACGCGGAATTTGATTTTTCCAATTTTGTGTTTAATCTGGTATTCTGTGCGACGACGGCGACAATAGTATCGGGCGCCATGGCGGAACGGACGAAGTTTCTGTCATACTGCGTGTATTCCGCTGTGATTTCGGGACTGATTTATCCGATCGAGGCACATTGGATATGGGGCGGCGGCTGGCTGTCACAGATGGGATTTCACGATTTTGCGGGCTCCTGTTGTATTCATATGGTGGGCGGCATCTCCGCGATCATAGGCGCCTATATTCTTGGACCGCGCATCGGAAAATTTACGCGGGATAAAGCGGGTAAAGTGACGAAAGTAAATGCATTTCCCGGCCATAACTTACCGCTCGGGGCACTGGGCTGCTTTATCTTATGGTTTGGCTGGTATGGATTTAACGGCGCGGCGGCGACTTCGATCGAGCAGCTTGGCTCCATTTTTCTGACGACGACGATCGCTCCGGCGGTAGCTACGGTGGTGTGTATGATTTTTACATGGGTAAAATTCGGCAAACCGGATGTGTCGATGTGCCTGAACGCTTCGCTGGCAGGGCTTGTGGCGATCACGGCGGCCTGTGATGTGACAGACGGACTGGGCGCGTTAATCATCGGCGCAGTGGCAGGTCTGTTGGTAGTATTTGGTGTGTGGCTCTTGGATAATAAGCTGCACATCGACGATCCGGTGGGAGCCGTGGCGGTACATATGATGAACGGTATCTGGGGGACGGTCGCAGTCGGCCTGTTTGCGACGACCTTGGCGCCGGGCAACGAGGAATTTACCGGTTTGTTCTATGGCGGCGGCTTTGGCCTGCTGGGGATTCAGCTTCTGGGTATCGCGGCGGTAGCGGCCTGGGCGGCGGTTTTAATCACGATTACATTTCTCGTGCTTAAAAAGACGATCGGGCTTCGCGTCACGGAGGAGGAAGAGATCACGGGCCTCGACGCGACAGAACATGGACTATCTTCCGCATACGCGGGCTTTTCCATCATGGATGCGACGGGCATGATTATGGATGCCAATGAGAATACCGACCTTGGTGTCGCCGAATATGAGCAGGCCAGCGAGTTCCAGAAAGACACCGCAGTTTCTGTGGAGAGCGCCAGCAATGCGCTGACGCGCACCGGTATTTACAAAGTCGTGATTATCGCCAAACTCTCACGCTATGACAAATTAAAGAGAGCGATGAACGACCTTGGCGTGACGGGCATGACCGTGACACAGGTGATGGGTTGTGGGATACAGAAAGGAGCAGGTGAAAGATACCGCGGCGTCGAGGTGGACGCGACTCTGCTGCCGAAGGTGAAGGTTGAAGTGGTAGTCGGCAAAATTCCGGTGGAGACTGTGATCGAGGCTGCAAAGAAAACGCTCTATACCGGACATATCGGAGACGGCAAGATCTTTGTATATGATGTGGCCGAAGTGGTGAAGGTGCGCACTGGTGAGAGCGGTACGGCGGCATTGCAGGATGTGGAGTAGAGCGGCCTCAAGAGAGCAAATTTCTGCATCTGGTGGAACAATCTACGGGAATCAATATTGCAGATAACATACAGATCATATTGGATGTATAGATTTCTTTTTACAGTGCAGGGAAGCGCATTAGCTACAATTATCTTTTTTCCTGATAAAAAAATTTAGGAGCATATATGACGCATGTGTGTCATATATGCCCCTTTTTAGGACGATATTTTTCCAATAACCTCTTCGTATTTTAAATAGAATAGGTACATAAATATTCTATTTTTATTTAATCGTTGCCGTTGAAACTTTTACTTTCTTACCTGCACAAGAGGCTAAAGGACTATAAGTTTTTTTAGAGAAATTCAAGGAAACGGCTGGTTTTGTATTAAGTTTTAAATCATCGACATAGATAGAACCTTTTCCTGCTACTTCGGCAGCAAAAATTTCCATGCTCATACAAATAGTATAAGTTTGGTTGGTTTTGATATTAACCTTTTTGTTTTTAGTATTATAATATTTTTTGTCCATTGGAACAGTCATAGTTACTTTATAGTATTTGCCAGATTTTGTTACCGAAGCCTTATAACCGGGATTTGTTAATACTTTTATGCCATAGCCGTTGTTATATACTGTGATATATTTACCTAATTTGTCCCAAACGGTACCAACATATTTAAGCGTGTTGTCGTATAAAGCTATTTCCGGACCAAAACGAAACTGATTTCTGACACCCGATAATAAAGACTGCGGAATGTAAACGGTAGCCTGCATCTTCATATTTTTCGTCAATTTCACCTGCTGTTTTGTATAAACAGCGCCTACATAATATGTATTCTTAGAACGGCCTTCTTGAGTAAGAGTATTGCCATCAAACGATGCTGTGATCTTCAGCGCCTTATTCGCGGCTGCATTTGCCTCAGTGGCAGGAAAAGCAGCGATAGACGTAAATACCATAACAACTGCCATGAGTTTTAAAAACGTGTTTCTGAGTGACTTTGAGATTTTCATGAATTTTCCTCCTGTCTAAAATTTTAAAATGGTGTAACTGTCGGGTGTTCGCCACAGTGCGGTGCACCAATACGCCCGGAGCTACAAAAAATAAAGTGGTAACGATATTATTATAGGGACAAAAGTTTATAAAAGTCAAGGCTATATAGGGATAAAAAATCACAAAAAAGACACATATTTTTTGTTAAAATATACAAAGAGGATCACCGCGTACCATATGGAATTTTGTGGAAACAGTTTGCAGACGACGGGCTATTTTTTGCTGGTAAAGGATTGGAAAAATAAGTCTATTTGACTTTTGTCAATATTATTGTAAATGACCGGCGAATGCACTATAATCGTAAGCAGGGACATCGGCGTGAAAAATCAATTTGATAGCTGATTTTATCAAATGTGAACTTGTTCATGTTGGCTATGTTGCGCCGAGAGCGTCACATATATGTGATGTTATACCAGAAACAGCACTCGCAGATTTTATTGCGGTTCCTCAAACATCAACGTTCTCGGATTGGAGGATTAAAATGGATTTGCGGAATATATCATATGAGCGTGAGAGAAGAAGGTGGATGACAGATATGAAGATGGCGAGCAGGCCAAGGAACAAGAGTAAAGGCATAGTCTGTGTCATATTGGCGGTCATGATGGCGTTTTCGTCTGTGACGGTGCCACAGAGGACGCAGGCTGCCGTAGAAAAGAACTTTAGCGGAACCGGAAAATCTACCGTTTCGATCAGCGATGCGGAGAGTTATCAGATGGATTTGCAAAAGCCGATTACCCATTACATAAAGTTTAAGGCGGGCGTGACCGGATATATTACACTTAAATTTGTATCTGATTCTAAGCTTTTGAATGCCAAGACTGGCGAGCGGGTCATGGCAGAGGGGGATATCACTCTCTGTGACAGCAAAAAGAGTGCGATTGGCGTGATGGAGGCATGGTATAGTAAGAAAGCTTACACGGGTGATAATGCCAGGACTTACGGCGTTTTGAAAGGAAAAACCTATTACTTTAAAGTGGAGTCGTGGGGAGGAGTTAAGATCTCGGCCAACGTCGTGAAAGTGGCAAAGAGCAGTGCAAACAGCAAGGCGAAGGCCAAAAATCTTGCAATGGGAAAATCCGCGAAAGGCGTTATGATTGCCGGGCAGAAAAAATCAGATTGGTATAAGGTGAAATTAACGAAGGGAGCCAAGCTAAAGATCGAGTATACGGCCAAGACGATGGGATATGCCGATGCAAAACAGTACGGTTATCAGGAAGCGGGGCTTCGCTTTACATTTGTAATGAATACAAAAGACGGCAAGTGGACAGCTAAAACAGATTTGACGCCGCTGAAACCCAATAACAGTGTGAAGATTACGATGCGCGATGAAAAATATGGTACGCTGCACAATCTTCCCGCCGGCACTTACTATGTCAAAGTAGAGCCGATCAATAAAAAATCGTCCGGTTATTATACGCTCAAATGGACCACCTATTCCTAAGCAGCAGGAATAGAACATTAATAACGGCTAGTACAACGAATATGAATGAACTGCCGTCGTGGCTTGTCTGATTTTTCATCTGCTTCGTTGTCGTCAATCGACGCAGCCACTACTGCGCCTCATTCCAACGCCTTGCATAGGAAAGTATCATTCTGCGCCAATGTAACAGAAATGAATGATTCGCTGTATTAGTACGCGCTGCGAACTGGACTTAAGTTTCAAAAAATGGACGGTCACGTCGATTTTCGATGTGACCGTCCATTTTTGCTGCCACTTTTTATTTCGCTGGAAAGAGCTTGCAGCCGTGGAGCATGAAAGTATCTGCCTTTCTTTATGAAATAAAAGTCTTCCGGGCAGGAGCGCGCTGCGGATGAAAAGAGTTTTACTTGCCGGAGCAGCCCGCGCCGCAATCATCGCCATTTAAGGCGAAGAATCCGGCAAAACCGGATTCTTACATGTGCCAAAAGTTTATTGCGGCGGCGGATTATCCTGTGCGGGCGGTTGTGCGTCGCCTCCGCCGGTGCCCTCCTGCGCGGTCGGCGCGGTATTCGGTGAATAGTTCGTGATATCGTGGTACATGGAATTGCCGGCATTGTGATAATAACAAGTGCTGGTGGTGAAATCGGGGCTTAACAGGTACGGTCCGTCATCTGTGGCTGCAGTTCCTCCTATGATGTAGATGCCGCTGATATAGGAGGTTTCCGGGCAATAATTGTTGATCGGCAGGCCGGAATCCATACAGATGCTGGCGCGTATATGGTGATCGCAATATTCGGTGGGCTGGGAGCCCTCTGCGAAATATTCGGTGATGACCATACTGCCGCGCGGGTCATTGCTGCATACGCCGTCGATCGCCAGTTTACCGGACTTTCGGCAGACCGCGACGGATATGATGCCATCCGGTTTTTCAAAAGATTTGTTTTCCAGATCTTCATGGATGCGTTCCATGACGTTGTGCCATATTTTTTTGGGGTAACTGGTCTGACCGCCCTGCTGGGGGATATTGTCGTCAAAGCCGCCCCATACGACACAGGTGTAGTACGGTGTATAGCCTGCGAACAGAGCGTCACGGTTTTTCGTGGTCGTGCCCGACTTGCCTGCCTGTGTCATGCTGCTTCCAAAATAGGCCAGTGTTCCGGTTCCCTGTGTCATGACGTCCTGCATGGCGTCTGTCAAAAGCCACGCTGTGGTCTCCTTTAACACAGAGTGGGATTCCGGCGCAGTGTTGTCGATCAGCACATTGCCGTCGTGGTCCAGGATGCGTTTATAAAATTTTGGTTTGATGTAAGTGCCCTGGTTGGCAATGGCAGCGTAAGCAGCCGTCAGTTCCAGATTGGTGACGCCGTGTGTAAGTCCTCCAAGCGCCAGGGTTTCATTGCCGCTCTCGTCCGTGCCGACCGTGGTAATGCCAAAATTGGTGATGTAATCATAGCCGAGTGTCGGTCCAATTTCGGCCAGCGTCTTTACCGTGACAATGTTAATCGAGCTGGTGATGGCCTCGCGAAGCGTGGTGAAACCGCGGTAATGGTTGTCATAATTGCTCACGGCTCCCTTTTCGCCCGTTCCGTAGTTGTATGGTGCGTCGTCCTGCACGGTCGCCAACGACATGCCGCCTGCGTCGAGCGCAGCGGCGTAAGCCGCGATGATTTTAAAGGTGGAGCCGGGCTGTCTTGTGGTGTCAGCGGCACGGTTTAATGTGCGGCTGGCTGTCTTGTCGCCGCGTCCGCCCACGATGGCCTTTACTTCCCCTGTGGACTGGTCGATAATTGTCATTGCCGCCTGCGGCTGCAAGGTGAAGACAACCGTTTCGCTGCCCTCGATCACTTTGTCTCCGGGCTGCATCAGCTCTGCCTTGTAAGCGTCGATTGCCGCCTGCGCCTCCTCCCTGGTATCAAAGTCGATATTGTAATTGGCATCGGCATTGCGGTAATAGGAGAGCATTGTCTGATCACTGTAATTTTTGACGGTCCCGTCAGCCGATTGAATGGACAAGCGGTAGGAGAAAGAAATTTTGGGTTCGGCAGGGTAGTTTTCCTGATTATTGACCTCCTGGTCGCAGATGGTCTGAATCCTTGGGTCCTGGGTGGCTTCTATCGTCAGACCGCTCTGGTAGAGGGCTTTGTATGCCTGTGTTTCGGTGTAGCCTTTGATTTCAATGAAATCCTCTATGATCTGATTGGTCATCTCGTCTACAAAATAAGACGTGATATTGTCATTTCGGATGTTGACATTGACAATCTGGATGCGGTCATACACATTGTCATTGATGGCTTCATCGTACTCTTCCTGAGAGATATAGCCTTGTTTGAGCATATTGTTTAATACGAGCGTCTGGCGCTGCTTATTTTTTTCCGGGTGGGAAATCGGGTTGTATCCGGTAGGGCTTTTGGTGATGGCGGCAAGTACCGCGCTCTCCGAGAGTGTCAGTTGGGAGACATCTTTGCCGAAATAGCGTTCGGAGGCGACGCCTACGCCGAGCGTATTTTGCCCCAGGTTGATAACATTGAGATAATTCTCGAGAATCCATTCCTTGCTTACCGTCTTTTCCAGCTCGAGTGCGAGATACTGTTCCTGAATCTTTCTCTCTACTTTGTCGGCAAAGGAAGATTCGTTTGCCCAGAGGGTGACAAATACGGTATTTTTTAAAAGCTGCTGGGTGATGGTGCTGGCTCCCTCATTAAAATGAAATCCCTTTGCGATGCCTCTTGTCCCGGCGCGTATGATACCTGTAATGTCGATGCCGTTATGTTCATAAAAACGCTCGTCCTCAATGGCGACAAACGCATATTGCAGATGAGTGGGGATCTCGTCAATGGTGACATATTTTCGGTTGGAACCAGTGGCAACTAAGGTGGCGATCTGGTTGCCTTCGCAGTTTAAAACTGTGGTGAGATACCCGGTAGGTGTGGCGTCTATATCCTCAATGGATGGCGCGGATGCGATAATACCCTGAAAGACGCCGATGCCAGCGCAGCCGCCGACAACGATGACTGCAAAGAAGCAGACTAATAATACTTTCAAGAAAATGACGTTACACTTTTTGCGTATCATAGTGCCCTTTGAGGTCAGTTCCTGTGCACGCTTTCTGGTGTGCTTTTTGCCATAATTCATAGTACTCCTTTCATGGATGTGAAGAGCAAATGAGCGATTTGTTATTCACAATAACCTCCATTTTAAAATATATATTTTCCCACTATCTGGTTATTATAACAAATAAATCTACAAAAATGAAGAAAAAACTGAAAATACTTGCGAAAATTTGTCTTTCGGTGCGAGAGGTTGCTTTATTGCAATAAAATCGTATAGGTTATGAGCCGTTTGGCTTGATATCATCAAAATGAATAAATATGCATAGCTGTTTGGTCGGAAGTGATATAAATTTTTATATCCTTAGTGTAAATGCGGCGTCCGGCAGGCAGCATAGCTGCAGGTGCTACTTGTCTTTTGATCCTCCGGAAAAACGTCAGGGGTTCTTGGCATGCCGCTTGGGGCATCGGGTTGCGCGTCTTTTCAGTGTTGAACCACCTCGTAGTGTCTGTCCGTCCCGGTAAAGACAGAAATCGTTGCAGCTTTCTAGTTCCCCTAAACGCCCCGGTTCACAAAGTCCCCAATGACATGCCTGCGGGAAAACTTGCTGATACCACGATGAGATACGAAAGTTTCCGGGGCTCGAACAGTTCCCTCGGCATGTCGGTTTTGCCTCACCGGGGCGTTAAGGGGAACACGAAACCCGCAAAATGTATTTCTGTCTTTCACCGGGCGAACGGACACAAGAGGTTGT
>CAJTYI010000065.1:0-12466 GCA_910584215.1 uncultured Roseburia sp.
CCTCATCCTCTCTGCCCGTCACAAAAAAAGTGGCTTTTACGCCATAATGGTTTAATTTGTCAAGAATCTCCGCCGTATGGTCTGACGGCCCGTCGTCAAACGTCAGATACACGCGGCAAAGCTCGCCAGAAACCGCCTGATTATCCTCCTCAGAGATTCCGACCGCAGGCGGCGTTACCGGCTCCCATGTGCCCGTTGCGCTCGCTTCGGCGTCCTGTGTGTCCTGTGCCGCCTCACCGGATGCAGACACCTGCGTCCCCGACTCACCGGACGTAACCTCTCCGGATGTCGTCTGCCGGTATCCTTTGAGCTCCTTTGACAATCGGTTTAAGCGGTTATTGAGCGATATCGTCTGTGCAAACAGGCAGATGATTAAAATGACCGAGATTAATATCCACCCCGCAACGACAAACATAATCGCGTTTCTTATTCTTAGAACTCTCTTTCTGCGCTCCCGCTGATTTTTGAGAGATTCTGAATCTATTTCCTGCATGATACCCCCCGTTCAAACATTGATACGTTTCTATTGTAACACATTTTTCTTTTTTTCAAAGAAAAAAGCGCAAAAAATCTGATTGATTTTTAAACGCCTTTTTATAAATTGTCGGTCATTTTATTTTTTTTATGCTTTTTGTCGGAATTTGGCGTAAATTATTACACGCTTTCGCCCTGCAATGCCTGCAACGCCAAAATCGTCTGGTTATAATCCGACGTAAGCTGTGCAAACAATGATTCCGCCTGCGCAAAATCCCCGTCGCGCAATGCTTCGGTCGCACTGCTGCTGGAATGATAAAGCTTGGTAAAACTCAAATTCTGACACACACCTTTTAAGGTATGCGCCGCCCGGAACGCAGTCTCCTGGTCTTTTTCGGCGAGCGAAGTTTTTAACAGCTCATAGCTGCCGTCCGCCAAAAACTTCAACGCAAAACGCCGTATCCTGTCCTCAGCCATCAGGCGCCCCAATACTTCGTCATAATTCCCCTCCAGCGCCTCATAACATTCTTTTACGGTCATGTCTCCATCCTCCTTATTTAAGCACCCCCGCGCCTTAAGCCGTATGAAAAGCTTTACCGCCATAGCACAAACCAGCTAAGATGCTATTCCTCATAAGATCAAATCTTGCTTTTATTGTACCATAATCTCCAAAAATGTCTATGCTAAAATTCCTTTTTTCTTATAATTTTCACACTAATAGGTATAGAAATCAGCAAAATCATAGCCGACAGCAGCATCAAAACCAGCAAAATTACTCCGACCGAATACTGCGACAAACTTTCCATCCACGATGAAAGATCTATCCCTGTCAGCTCGCACAGCTTGCCAATCAGATAGCAGACGACGACGATTACCCCGATCACGACAAACAGTACGATTCTGCCTCTTTCACTGCCATATTGAAACATCGTCGGCTGCATGAGCGATTGAATCAGAAAGATCACCGGTAGAAAAAACAGATTCGTAATCAACAGCTCCGTCAATCCGCTCTCGCCCGGATGCACCAGCCAGATGATCACCGTGACACCAATACCGGCAATCCAGGCTGCGACACTAAGCAGCAGATTAAACAGATATTTTGCCGCCACATACTGGCTGCGGCTCACCGGGAGGCAGAATAAAAAACCATACCCGTTGTCCGTCTCGTCATAACTGATCGTGCTGATTCCAAGAAAGGACGCGATCATGACCAGATAACTCGCCGCAAATGTGCCGTCCGTGTTATAGCTCAAAAATACGGTAACTGCCAAAATCAACAGCATAAACTTTGCCTGCCCTTTCATCAGGCAGATATCCTTTACGATAAGACCTCTCATAAACGTTCTCCTCCAATCATCATCATAATCAATTCGTCAATCGTTCCCTTTTCCACCACGAGTCCCGGATAATTTTCCTGGTAAAAACGCTTGCGGTCTGTCAGACAGCGCCAGCCAAATTCTTCTCGCTTCCTGCGGAGCAGATACTTTTTATCCAGCTTTTCGTACTGTGTATGATCCGCTTTTATCACCCCGTATTCATCCAACAGCACATTGGTCTCCTCGTGCAGTATGATCGCGCCGTTGTCGATCATATAGAGATCATCACAGAGATTTTCTAAGTCGGTGGCAATATGGGAGCTAATTAAGATCGCCCTATCTTCTTTTTCTTCCATATACTCCCGCAGCACACCGAGAATCTCCTCCCGCGCCATCACATCAAGCCCTGCCGTTGGTTCATCCAAAATCAGCAGTCTTGTATCATGGGAAAGCGCAATCAATATTTTTAATTTTGCTTTCATGCCCGTGGAAAATTCTTTTATTTTTTTATCGAGCGGCAGCTGCTGCCTGCTGCAGCGCGCCATAAATTTCTCTTTGTCAAAATCGCTGTACATCTGCCTTAAGATCACAGAGATATCTTTGACGGTAAGATAATCGGAAAAACCGGAATCCGAGAGTACCACGCCGATTTTTTCTTTGTCCTTCCCCGTCAAATTTTTAACATTCTTTCCGTCTAATTCCACACTGCCGCCATCCAGATGTATCAAATTAAGCGCCGCCTTAAAAGTCGTCGTTTTGCCCGCGCCATTCTTTCCGATCAGCCCGGTAATGCACCCTGGGTGTACTTCCATATTACACTCGAGAGAAAAATCTTTATAATTTTTACGCAGTTGATTCATTTTTAACATACTTCGGTCATTCCTTTCCCATGCACAATTACTCTTATCGCTTACATGATGTCGTCAAGCAGCATTACAAACAATTCCGAAAGCTCTGTTTTGCCCAGTCCAAGACTTTTGGCCTGTATAATCACCTGCTCTAGGCCCCGCTCGATCTTTTGCGTCTCCTCTTCTCTTCTAAGCTGTCCGCCGACAGCCGCCACAAAAGTTCCTTTTCCGTGGACGGTCACCACAAACCCCTGCTCCTCGAGATTGTCATAAGCTTTCTTCACCGTCAGAGCGCTGATTTTTAACTCCTTGGATAAACTCCGCACGGAGGGCAGCATCGCATCTGTGAGAAGACTGCCATCTAGGATCGCCGCCTTGATCTGCCCCATAATCTGCTCGTAGATCGGCACCATCGATGAATTATTAATGATAATATGCATATTTGCCTCGTTTCTGCTGTGTGTCTCGATTGTAAAGCTTTACATCTACCGGTGTATAACAGTATATAACACCATAGAACTGTTGTCAACTGTTATATACTGTTTATTTCAAATTTTTTGATACCATTCTTTAACGCTCCCGAATAAAAAGGACACATCCTTCCCGCAGCAAGTCCGCATCCGCACCGATGACCGCCCGGTTGTCTTCATATATAATATGCCACAGCGCGCCGGAACCGTAATATGTTGCCGCAAGTTCCCACAAACAGTCTCCACGGCGCACGCTATGATAGGTTCCTCCCTCATCCGGCGCATCCGGCCCGTCCGTCTGCGGTCTCATCCAAGCCGCATAATATTCCATCACTTTTTTTGCGCGTTTACTGTCCGCATACGCTAAGATCTCCGCGATCAGCCTGTCAAACTGCTCTGCAGCCACGTCGTCATACGCCTCCCGGAACGCAAGATGATACGTCTGCCGTTCATCCGTCTCCTCCTCTGCTGCAAGGCAAAAATCTGTCTCTATAGCGGCCTCTGTCCTCTGCTGCCACGCATACATACGCTTGTATGCTTCCCCAAACAGCCACTCCATCCCCTCTTTATCCTTTGAGGCAACGACATCAAACTCCAAGCCTCCGTAGTAATTCATAAAACCAAATATGTGGTCGTTGCGCCTCATAGAAGAGAGCGGCACAAAGACGTAATGACCACGCGCCTGATAATATGCTTCATTACAGTCGATCAGCGTATTGCAAAACACCTGCTGCACCAGGTCTGTTTGCAGCACATATCTGCTCTCCCCCAGCGGATAACCATTTGAGTCAGAACTTTCGTTCTTTTCCGACACCGTCACATAAAAACCGACGATGTCCCGCTCTCCCTCCATCAGCCAGCACTCATAAGACACCCTGATGTGATAGGGGTCATAATGACAGCTCTCACGCTCAATATGCCATTCGGGCAGCAGATACGGTGCAAGAATCTCCATTGCCTGGTCCCAATAGGGCGCCTCCCCCCGCTCAAGCGCTTTGGCATAGTATCTATAAGCTTTCTCCTGCCCGACATTCCACCCCTGCCATTCCTCATACAAATAGTAAGTAAACATACAAAATGTCAAAATATTGAAACTGGACACCGCCACTTTTATAATTATTTTGATTGCCCGCACGATCGTATGCTTCATATTTCCTCTCATTCTCTCTGTTTGCACTTTCTCTCTTCTATTCGATCTTTACAGCTTTTTATCATTCATTCCGTCTTCTATTTGATCTTTACAGCTTTTTATCATATATTCCATCTTCTATTCGATCTTTTTCACTTCAATCTTCCAAACGTATATCGTTCAGCCAAGTTTTCCTGTCGTAACTGCTTTTTCGCATCGTCAAATCTACGATATCCGCCGTCATTGCCGCAAAAATCTCCTGCTGCCTGACACCGTACGGCGCGGAAAATGTGAGCAGATGTATCGGGTAGTCGTTTCCGTAGCGCAAAGGGCGCAGATGTTTAGAGACCCACAGCTCGGTCTGTGCGATTACCGATACCTCCCTCTGCCACTCGTGCATATCCTGATAGGCTTCCCGAAACAGCCACTCCATTCCCTCTTCGTCTAGAGAATAAACGTTATTGAGCGCAAGGCCCTCATAAAATGACCAGCCGTCAGAACGATACGTCTCATATTCCCGCATAGAAAAAACATAGCAGCCGTTGGCTCTTTTGTATGCTTCATTGCATTGCAAAAGAAAGTATTCAAACAAGTTCTGCACAAAATCAGTCACCACAACACACTTACTGTCCTGTATCGCAAGTACCTCCTGCGCATGCTTCTGTGCAAAATCCGCTTCCACGACCGTTGCCGAAAAAGAAATAACCTCCCGGTTATCCTGCCACAGTGCGCAGGCGTACGCCTCCCAGATCTCATAATTCTTTGTGCCCCATATGCTGTCGTATTGCCTGTAATCCGTTCTTTTTACCTCAATCTCTTGTCCGGGCAAAAGATACCGCTCTAGCGAATCTTTGACGATATCCAAATAGGGATCACCGCCCGCCATCGTACTTTGAATATAAGCTTTCGTCTCTGTATCCGGCCTGCATCTCCACCATTCCACCAAGCACCATATTCCTGCTGTGCCGTAAAGGACAAACATAAAGGCATTGATGATAAGCAAAAGACGCCTCCCAAGCCGACGAATGCCTGCTCCGGCCGCATAACATTTTGTACGATATCCTTCGTATTTGTCCATAGACACTCTCCTCATATCTTTTTCCCCAGAATGATTTTGTCGCCGGGCGCTGTCTGATAAATCATGCGAAACGACGGTGGTATGTAGATCTCTCTCTTTTATTTCGTCTTGTTGTGCCAGCAAATACCCTACTCCCCACACCTCAACAGCAGTTCTTCTTTTGTCACGGTTTTTCCCATATGCTTGTACAAATGAAACAACACATCAAATTCTTTGAGCGAAAGGTAAACACGCTCGTCCTCGCACTGACAAAAATAATCGGCACCCGCGAAACTCTGTCGTCATCAATGAGCAATATCTTTTTCAATCCCCAAACCACGCGTATACGCAAAACAGGTTTCCAGCCCAAACAACGGCCGAAAACCTGTTTTACATAATATCGACGCCTTTCCGAACATAGTTATAGTGTACTATAACATAATTACCGGAGATTTTCAAATCAAACCAGACAATGATTCTCTAATGATTCTTCTCTAAGCAATGCCTCCATCTCGCAGATTCCCTGCTGCTGGGAGGTAATGATTGTGTTTAAAACCGGCACAAGACAGGGACAAATCGGAAAATCCAGGGCATTTTTTGCCATCAAAACCGCGCCTCTGTGATGCGGAATCATCTCGTTGATAAAAGAAAGATTGATATTGTTTGCGGCACAGGAATTTTTCATATCCGCAAACATCGTCTGGTTAATAGAAAAGAGGGTTTCCTGATACTGGCATAGCTGCTGCTGCGTATTGGTCACTCTTGCACAGGAAGATTGCATTTGTTTCATCTCATAAATCCCCTTTGTCTGCTCTTTTATAATCCCCAAAGCAATCTCTTGCAGCGCCAGGTCAGTCGTATAGCAGAGCAGATTTCTCGCCATCTCAATAGCGGCGCAATGATGCGGAATCATCTGCATAATGAAATGGTAAGAAATACTATTGCCCATGCGCACGGACGTCATTTTGCAAATCATCCGGTCCAATATCCCATAAAAGCAGCGCAGATATCTTTTTGTGACAAGGCTAAATTCAGAACAATTTGTTTGCACGATCATCCTCATTTCCAGAATAAAAGCGATTCCAGAATAAAAACCATTTCTCTATTTTATGCAGACATTGGCAGGATGCCACTGTCTACAACGCTACAACTTTTCGCAAAAACAGTTTGCGATAATTTTTCAGCTTCTTTTTGGGCGCCTTGATCTTAAGACCAGACTTAGTATTCTTCAATGCGTTTTTCCCCACTTTTTTTAGTTTTTGGGATTTTATCGTGATAGTTCCCAGTTTTTATCTCCGCTAAACGCAGATTTTCCAATTTGGGTCAGCGACGTGCTGTTGATCGTCACTTTCGTAAGTTTGGCACAGTCAGCAAAAGCAAAATCTCCGATGGTTTTGACATGTTTGCCGACCGTAAGCGTTTTAACTTTTTTATTGCCCTTGAGCGCCTTTTTTGCGACAGAGGTTACACGATAGGCGACACCATTTTTGTCCCGCACCGTGTCCGGTATTTTAATCTTTTGCGCCCGGCTCTTTGTCCCAGTAAACGCCACCGTCGGCGTCGCTCCACTCTTTGTCACACGATAAGTATGTTTTGCCGCCGCAAAGGATGCGCCCTTTTTGAGTGGCGTTGGTTTTTGCGTACCGCCGGACACTCCATTGCTTTCCGAATTTTGCGGTGTAGTTGTCTCCGTGGAAGGCATCCCATTTTCGCTGCTCTCCGGCTTTTCGCTCTCCGTCGCCTCGCTCTCTCCTGGGCTCTGGCTCTCCATCGTCTCGCTCTCGCTGCTGTCTGGTTTTTCGCTCTCCGTCACCTCGCTCTCACTGCTGTCTGGTTTTTCGCTCTCCGTGCTCTCCGTCGCCTCGCTCTCTCCTGGAGTCTGGCTTTCCGCGCTCTCTGTCGCCTCGCTCTCACTGCTCTCCGGCTTTTCGCTCTCCGTGCTCTCCGTCGTCTCGCTCTCTTCTGGGCTCTGGCTCTCCGTCGTCTCGCTCTCGCTGTTCTCCGGCCCATCGGTCTCAGAATCTGCACTGCCGTCTATTGCGCGGGCAAACGTATATACTGCCCCTGCTTCTGCATTTTTCAGTGTGTAAAGCCCTTGCTCGTCAAATTTCATATACTTCTTATTGTCCATCCGAAACGTCGCACCTGCCGTGTACCCCAATTTGATATCACCGCTCACTGCCGGGATAATCGTAAACTGTTGTGCGCTGCCATCGTTCCACTCAATGGATACCTGTGCGCCATTCTTGGCTTTGATGCCGCTGATCGCTCCCTGGGGCCATACAGCCGGGAGCGCCGGCAGCAGATAGATCGTTCCTGTCTGCGACTGCATTAATAGCTCCATGACGCCGGCAGCCGACCCGAAATTTCCGTCGATCTGGAACGGCGCATGCGTGTCAAACAAATTGGCATACGTTTTTTGAGCCAGCTGATAACGAAACAGCTCTAACGCTTTGTCACCGTTAAGCACTCTCGCCCACAGCAAAAATTTGTTGGAACATGACCACCCGGTGGCATCATCTCCGCGATTTTCCAGAACAACCTTGGCGCCCTCGAGCAGCTCGGGTGTCTCACGGTTGATTAAATTGCCGGGATAGAGTCCGACCAGATGGGAAATATGACGGTGTACGGATTCCCCCAGTGCGGCGCCCGACGCATCCATATTATAGGCCGTCTCCTGCGCCCACTCTTTTACCTGCCCATCCGTCCCCAGTTCTACCGGTATCTCCAGATGATTGCGAATCTCTTTCCAGGCCGTCACTTTGTCCGCGTCCATTCCCAATATCTCAGCCGCAGCAATCGTATCATCATACATTCCCGCTACCAGCTGAAGATCATATTTAATACCCTCCTGACTTGGCCCGTGCTCCGGGGAACGCCCTTTCCATGTGGTATAAAAATAACCGTCTGGATACCGTTTCGTGTCTGTCGTTTCTTTGCGCAAATTGGTATATAGATACTGTGTATAGAAGTTCGCAGCCTTGCGCATAATCGGATAAATATCGTCTCTTAGCAGCTGTTTATCGCCGCTGGTTTGGTACAGGTCCCAGAGATTGTACATCAGCCACGCCGTGTTGCCTGCGGACTGGATACTGGTCGACCCAGTCAGATCGGTGGTCCCCATAATCGCCTGCTTTGTGTGCATAATAAATACATCATCCGCCTCCGCCGCAGAGTCCGCAAACGTCATTTTCCCGTCCGCAAAACGGTAGGATTTGGGCGTCACCTTATACATATTCCGCGCTGTCACGGTTCCCGCCGGAATCTGAGACTTTAACCAGAAAATCAGGCTCTTACCGCTGTCCATAAGATTGGCGCCCCCGGCAAACCAGTAATTCATTTCCATATTGATATTAATACAATAACAAGACCCCCATATTTCCGCCGTAGACTGGCACCACTTGCCCTGTAAAGTCGCGGGCAGTGTCTGCGCGCGCGACGACGAAATCATAAGGTATCTGGCATAATGAAAGTGAAGCTCCTCAAGGTGGCGGTTTAACGCCTCATAGCTTGCTTTATCATAAGAAATATCCGTCGTTCCCCGCTCGAGTTTTACCACCTGCTGAAACGTTCTCTGCAATTCATCGGTCGGCGTATCGCAGACCTCATTTTCATCGGTTAAGCGAAACGACACCTTGTCAAACTGTTCTTTATAATCGGCGATATGTTCCGCCTTTAGCGCCGCGTAAGTCATACCCTTTGCCCCGTCAATCCGCGCCGCCGCTTTTTCAATGGCCGCCGCCGCGCCCCGCGGGTTCTTGTATGGCGTCTTGGAAAAATCTACGGAACCGTCCGCTTTTAGTGTAAACTGGTCTTTGTCATAATCGGTGGCCGCCGCGACTAGAATTGTCACACCGCTCGCCCCGTTTACTCCCACAGTATTGTAACCATCTGTAACTGTGCCGTCGTCGGCAATCACCTTGATCTTGGTGCAGTATTCGAGATCGGATTCTTGATTCCACGCCGCGTTTCCGCCGCTGTTGTAGGGCTCGGAATCTTTTAACTTCCCTGTTATCGTAATCTCTCCGCTTTCTACCGTTACGCTGCCCGGATGCATGGAAACCGGTGTCACGTCAAAATGGAGATTTTCGCCCGTATAGCGGAACACTAACACTTCTCTCGGATATGACGCAAAATATTCCCTCTTGTAATCTTTGCCGTCATATGTATAGCGCACATGGGCCACCGCTTCCCCGAGGTTTAAATCGCGATAATAATTGTTTACCGACGCGCCCCTTGGCATATGAAAGTCCACAAAGATATTGCCCACGCTCATAAAACCATTGATACCCTCGCTCATTTGCTTATTGACGGTATCTTCTTTTACTTCGGACTGCACCCCGCGGTATCCGGCAGCCCAAAACGTCTCCTCGTTGATCTGTATCTGATCTTTGTCCGGCAGTCCAAACAGCATCGCCCCCATATAACCGTTCCCGATCGGCAGTGCCTCCTGCTCCCAGTCCACGCCGTCCCTCGCATAGATACTGTTATTGTTGGTGCCTAAGGGCTGGACATAAGCTCCCTCTTTGTACCAGAGCACATTGTCCGACAACGGCAGCTGATAATTTTCATCATAGGTATAACCCACATTCAATTCGGCAACATCCACAAGCGTGGGGTTCACCCCGTAAGGCGCACCGGATGGCGCCATGATGCCTGCCCCCATGCCAAGTCCAGACTTTTCTCCGGTGATCCAGTCCGCCGCAAGCGGCACATTTTTATAACTGGTCTCTTCCGTTTCATACAACTGTTCCGATACAATCTCATCCCGGTCATTCACAACATAGGCCCTTGCCCTGGCAGCTCCTGACACCTCAAGACCTACGGCTGTCTCCGTCACTCCCATCCCCGCCGCATCGAGAGATACCGTTTTTTGTGCCAGTGTCAGCCCGTTCTTATCCAATGCTTTTACCACGAGACGATAGCCATTCTCCTGCGCCGTCTTTCTCACCGCAGCGCCGGCAATACCGCCTGCGTCCGACACTTTCGCAATACAATTTTTAGTAAAAATTCCTTTGACCTCATAGGGTGCATGAGACGTTTCATCATAAATCGTAATATTGTAAGTGTCCAAAACGCCCGCCACTGTCTGTTCACCGTCCACTGTCAGCTCCGCTTTTACCGTAATATTTCCAGAAACTGCGTCTTCTGGCACTGTCAACGTGCCATTTTCGATACTGCATCCATGTGCGTCTCCCTCAATGCTCCACGTTGTAGCCCGCACCGGCACGAGTGTGCCATCCACAAACGGCAGTGCGTCCAGTGTCACCGTTTCTCCTTTTTTCACCAGCTCATCTCCAACAATTTTTACTTCATCCGCATCACTGAGACGCTCTAACACTAACTGCGCCGTCTTCGTGATGCCGTTGCAAACCGCCGAAACCGTCACCGTCCCCTCCTTTGCCTCCGGCGAAACGGTTAAAATACCATCAGGATCAATACTCTCGCCGTCTGCACCGCTGACCGAATATGTGACATTGGCTTTCGCCTCCGTTCCTCTCTTGACAATCAAGGCCGAATCGTCCGCACTTGCGGTGACGCTCCGGTAGACTTTGGCCTGATACTGCAGCGTCTGTTCTTTCGATGTGATATAGCATTTTTTTGCTTCCGGGGCAATCAGTTCCATCATATCCGCCTGCTGCCTGACTGCGAGATCAGAGATCGCAATGGCACTCCATTTCCCAAAATCGAGAGAAATCTGGCTCACTGCTTCCTCAAGCTGCACCGTCGTTGTATACCAGGTATCATATTCGCATATGCCCTGTATATCGGTGATCTCATCCCCTATTTTCATCACATTGGCGTTGCCCGCACTTCGGTTCGTCGTCCCATTGTTGGTCGCATAGGGCTTTGCATAGGTGATCTCCAGATACTGCCCTGGCTCCGCCGGCTCCGGCAGTGTTAGATACACCGTCTCGCCGCCGCTGCCGCCGACTCCCATAAACAGGTAAAAGCCTCTGTCGGGAAGGCCGCTGCCATACGGATAATAACCGCCGCTCGTCGCTTTCGTGGCGTTATCCATAATCACCACATTGTTATAATCTGTCCCCGTTGTCTCTGCCCAAAATCCCGTACTGCCGATGGCGGTTTTAGCCAAAGCCCCCCGCGCAAAAGGTTTTACCTCCAAATAAGTATCCCCAAAAATACCTGCCTCCCCGTCGGCCCTGTCACTTGCCGGTACGGTGACATTGGATAGCAAAGAGCACATCATTGCCGTACTCAGTATAACCGCCGCCTTTCTTTTCATATCCGTTTCCTCCGTTTCCCTATACCGCGTTGGAGCGGTATTCTCCGCTCCATCTCTCTTATCGTCTGATACGGTTATTATATCTTTGGAAGCGGTTCTTTTCTATCCGCCTTTGTCAGAGAAATTTATCAAAAAGTCATAAGTCTATCTGTAAAAAAATCGGTCAAAGCTCACATCCGATTGTTTACATTTGTGTTAAATATGGATAAAATAATAAAAATACCACTCTCCAAATCAGCATGAAGGGAGCCGCCATGAATCCTCTGAACCAAAATCTTTTACTCAATGAACGTCTCTCCAAACTGGAAACAAAACTGATCTTAATTGATCATGGTCTCTGCCCCGACTGGATACGGCCTGAGCATACCCGCATGCGGGACACCATGTATCTGATTCTAGACGGAAAGGGCAAAATCACGGTCAACGGCACTACGCTCTACCCTCGCCGCAATGATCTTGTACTTCTTCCAAGAAATTCGCGCGTTTCTCTGTACGCAAAAAGCGAAAGCTGCTATAACAAATATTGGTGTGATTTTATGATGAATCTGGAGGAGCACTCACTGTTTGAACTGATCGACATACCTTATCTCGTACATTTAGAGGAGATCTCCTATGCGAAATCTCTGTTTGACCGGCTGGAAGAATTGCATCTAAAGACGGACCTAATCTCCGCTTTCACCATGAAGACTGCCCTGCTGCAATTGGTCACCCTGTTGCTTGAAAACGCAAATTCCCCGGCGTCTAATATCAAATCTGACCACTTTGCAAGAGAAATCAATGCCTGGATGGCAGAACGGCTGACGCAGAAATTTTCGGTCAAATCTCTGGCAGATCACATGGGATTTAATGAAAAATATTTTATCTCCCTTTTCAAAAAACATTTCCACACAACGCCCGCCCAATATATCAAGCAGCGCCGCTTAGA
>CAJTYI010000065.1:12476-18196 GCA_910584215.1 uncultured Roseburia sp.
CAAAATATGAGCTGCTCTATACCAACGATAAAGCAGCTCAGATCATAGAAAAAATCGGCTATTCCACAGTGCAGAAATTTTCTGCGGATTTTCGGGATTACACCGGGTATACGCCCCTGCAGTTTAAACGGACATTCCGGTAAAGTCCTCCGCGGACGCAGAATATTTTTTCTTCGCCACGATTTCCCCCATATGCACTGTTATTTCACCATCCTCATTTTTGCGCCTATAGAGTTTTCCAGGAAAGCAGGCGGCGTCTTTTGGCAGCAGAATAATAATGGTTGAACCGCCAAATTCAAAATATCCTTTCTCCTCACCGGCATACACCCGTTCTGCCCGCGCAGCCTTTTTGTGGTTGCTTATTTTGCCAACGAGCAGGGCTCCTATTTCCATCTGTACGACCGTACCAAATGAATCTGTCTCGATCACCTGATACTCCCTGCAATTCTGCGCAAACACAGGAAATTTCCTCAACGCGACCGGCCTGACACAGTGCAGCCTGCCCGCTATTTTGCTGATGCTAAGGCTCCTGCCGTCGGCGGCATAACAATACCTGTGATAGTTTGCCGGGGTCAGACGAAAGATGAGCGCCACGCCATCCAAAAAACGGTCGGCAAGCCTTTTATCCTGCAATAAATCCTCGAGAGAAAACTCCGTATGTTTGACCGCAAAGACCTTATTTTTCTTGATTTTCACGTACTTTAAATACCCGTCGCACGGACTGATCAAATGATCTTTGGCCCAATCACAGCGCCACTTAGCTCTCGATCTGGTAAAGAAAGCGTTAAAAGACGCAAAACCCTCAGCAGGAATCACAATATCGCTCATATCAATGTCATGTTTGCGGATATAGTACGGCACAAGCCACCGTGAAGCTTCCGAAGAAAGATAACGCCCCGCAATTGCTGACACTTTCGGCTGCACCAGCCCCTTTAAAATCATCCTTCCAAACACCGTATGATACAAAAACAGGAGCAATAACGAATCTTTCATGATTTTCTCCATTTCTGCGCTGCTTTTTGCGCATATCAAGTTTGTGTAAGCCATTATGGCTTTGCAGCGCGCAGACACAAATCTCGCGATTGAAAATTTTAATTTTCAATCTTTATCCTCCAATTTAGAACTTCTTAGCGCATAAACGATTATCACGTTAGCGCCCTCTGGCATGAGCCTTAGAAGTTCTTCTCACACTACATCCCATCCCATAAAAAATATCATGCCCAATGCCTCGAGAATCCCCAGTAGTATAATGCCGATCTTGCCCAAAAGCCCAGGCTTTTTGATCTCAATAGGCAACAGATATCCGATACCTGTTAGAATTAACAAGACCGGAAAACACCTGACACTCCGGCAAATCTTATGGTCATAGATCAGATAGACGGCCGGCAGCAGTACGGCAATTGTAGTCACCGGCACCCCAAGATAACTTTTGCGCTTTTCCGTGGTTTGACTCTGCCGCTCTTCCTCCAGTACATTAAAAAATGCCAGACGTATCAGCGCGCACAAAATAAATAGCGCCGCAATAATCCCGGCAACCGTATCTCTGCCAGAAATTATGTAGACAAAGATGCCGGGCAAAACGCCAAAACTAATCAAATCACTCAGCGAATCAATTTGTATTCCAAACCGCTTCTCGCTGTCGGTCCTCACTTTCGTCGCGGCCACCGCGCCGTCAAACATATCGCAGATTCCCGCCAGCATCAGACAAAATACCGCATCCCAGTAATCCTCGCCAATCACCATAAGAATTCCACAGCATGCAAACAGCATACCTACATACGTCAATATCACAGTATAATCATAATATCCTATCAGTTTTCTCTTCATTACCCTTTTCCTCATTTTGCGCTCTATTGTATGAATCCAAATGCCAGGCTGTAAGCCAAAATGCACCACGGTTTCCCCAAGATAATAATCCAGATAAACTTCTTACTGTCCATTTTTATTAAACCGGAAAGATAACATAAAAAATCATCGGGAAACAGCGGCAGCAGCGTAGCGACAAATAAAAACCATTCATACGATCTGCTGGCCTCCATCTTTCTGCTCCATTTATCATACTGTTTTTGTGAAAACATGGCAAGCACAAGATCCATGCCATAGTGCTTCGCCAGAAAATATGCGATGATAGAACCCAGGCTGATGCCTATATAATTGCACCAAAAACCCGCCGCGCTCCCGAATGCGACGGCGCCCGCCGCGCATCCCAGATAACCAGGCAGCACCGGTATCACCACCTGTACTGCCTGAAATACCGTCAGCACCAGCGGTGCGGCCACGCCAAAGCTCTTCATATAATTTTGTAACGATTCCACAGAATCAAATTTCTGTTCAAAAAATTGCTTCGCAAGAAACAAAAGAATGACAACAACTCCCACAACAACCCATATTTTTACTTTCTTGCTCATACTTACCTCCTTCCGTTCTCCTATTTTTGCTGTTCCCATCCAAACAGCCGTGTTTTTCACCGCACCGGCTTCCATGACGCATCAGCGCGAAAGCTTGCGGCTGATCATTCGGTTGATCTTCATCACGGCGCGCGTATACCAGCCGGCAAATCCACTTTTTTCGACAAACCAATAACTAAATTCCGCAAGCGCAACGCCGGCGGCCACATCATACCACACATGCTGTTTTGTCGTAAGCGTCGATATATAAATACTGACGGCAATCCAAAACGACGTGATTTGGTACCATTTTGGAATCTTTTTGTTCCCTCTCACTGCAATATAGCAAAAACAGCTTGTCAGACAGTGAATCGACGGAAGGAGATTATCAGCCGCATCCACTTGATACAGCAGCCGCATAAGCCCGTCCCACAGGGAATCCCCCACAATCGCAGGCCTCGTATTCGTCGTAGGAAATAAAAGGAAACATACCAGACAAACAAGTTTCGCAAAAAAATCGGCGCTGATGAAGCGAAATGCCTCTTTACTATCCTGCCGGCAGCCGATCACATAATTGATAATCCAAAACAAATAGCAGCCGAAATAAATGACCACCGTCCACGGCAGCAGTGGAATCCGATCGTCAAAACCATTTGAAAGGTTAAAGTGCGGCCTGTCGGCAGTCAACAACCTCGAACCATAGTAAGCCAGCGTATTGCAGGCAAGCGTGAGCACAATTGGCACCCACATGTTTTTGGGCATGATCGGGTTCTTATGGGGCATAAATTTGTTTCCTCCTACTGTGATATATCAAATATAAGTCATACTTCTTAAGTGAAGCTTTCTATCTTTCTTAATTTTTCATAATTATTTTATCAATAAATCCCCAAATGCGCCACATAAAATATTGCAAAACAAAATCAACTCTTGCGCAGATTGCCAAATTGTTGTAAAATTTAGTTGTGAATTATTACTTAGTACATCAAATGAATCGTAAAGGGGGCATGATTGACAGTTTCATGGAACAAAGCCATCACACAAGACGGTTATAATGCACTTGTCCGCGAAACCCCCTGCGCGCATCTTTTTGACATTTCTTATATTCTTGATCGGGTGTTTAGTGATCATGATCCACATGTAGACAGAATTGCATTCGTTTTAAACAAGCCGTCCAACGTCATATGGCTTTGGTCACAAGTTCTTACGACAGTATCTAAAATGATAACCGTTTTTAAAAAGAGGAGGAATAAAAGGAAATGAGCACGTTTTTAAAAAACCTGAGCATCCGATTCAAGATTTTGATTCCAGTGGCGGTCTTGGGCTGCCTAATGTTCATATTGGGCGCTATGAGCATCCAGAGCGCACGTCAGATTATGTCGTCCAGCGAGGAGATCTCCGGCAACTACGCCATTAAAATCGAACAGTTAGGGGATGTCACAGGTTCTTATCAGACGCTTCGCCGCGTGGCATTCGCCCATATCGTCGCACAGGGAGACACCGAGCTTCAAAAAACGCTGGAAGATGAGGCCGATTCCCTAAAAACAACGATTAGCGGTCTGTGTAAAGAATACGAAGCGACACTCGATTCATCCGACGAGGAGAACAGTTTCCGGCAGTTTGAAGCCGACTACGCCGCTTATCTGGAAATCTACGATGCCATTCTTACATACAGCGCCGACGGCGAGATCGATAAGGCTTCCAGCCTCGCCAACGACGATCTCAAAGTCGCGGGTACTGCGCTTACCGCAGAATTAAACGATATGCGCACGATGAACAAAACAAACATGGACAATGCCGTTACGCACCAGGAACAGTTATACCAAACGATTATACGCACCATCATCATCGCCGTTGTGGTCGCCGCCCTAGTGCTGGGTTTTGTCGTATGGGTATGCTGGACATGGGTCTGCAAACGTCTCATCAATATCAACAAACAGCTTCGCGGCCTTATCACCACAATCGAGGAGGGCAAAGGCGATCTGACCCGCCGCGTGCAGTGTTTTTGTACCGACGAGATCGGCACGCTGGCTTCCGGAATCAACATCTTTATTGAAACGCTCCAGGGCATCATGGGCCAGATCAATACCAGCTCCAACAAGTTAGGTTCCGTTGTCAATCTGGTATCCAACAAAGTAGCCACGGCCAACAATAACTCCACCGATATCTCCGCCGTCATGGAGGAGTTGTCCGCATCTATGGAAGAAATTTCTTCCACCATCACTGATATCAAAGGAAGCATCAGTGTCGTGGATGAGAACGTGATTGAGTTGTCAGACACCTCACAGGGTATGTACGACTATGCAGTCAGGATGCAGGAGCGCGCCGAGGGATTGGAGCGAAACGCAGTGGAGAACAAACAAAACACCAGCGATATTGTCAATGGCATCATTGACAAGCTTCAAAAAGCCATCGAGGACAGCAAGAGCGTTGACCGCGTCAATGACTTGACGGATGAGATTTTAAGCATTTCCAATCAGACAAACCTGTTGTCCTTGAACGCCTCCATAGAGGCGGCGAGAGCCGGTGAGGCGGGCCGCGGATTTGCCGTCGTAGCCGATGAGATCAGCCAGCTCGCAAATTCAAGCAGAGAGGCCGCAAACAATATTCAAACCATCAACAATATGGTGGTCGGCGCAGTAAACGAGCTGATTGAAAGCGCAGACTCGATCGTGAAGTATATCAATAAAAATATTCTTCCCGACTACGAGGCTTTCGTCAACGCCGGCAGACAATATAACGACGATGCCGTACATGTCAATGAAATCGTCAATCGCTTCAATGATATGTCCGCTAATCTGAAACAGCTGATGAGCAATATAACCAATTCTATCGACGGCATCAGCCTATCCGTGGATGAGAGCACCAAAGGTGCTTCCAACGTTGCCATGAATACATCCGACCTGGTAAAAGATATCGATGAGATCTCGGCGGCCATGGATGACAACAGACAAATCGCCGGCGGTTTAACGAGCGAGGCAGACCGGTTTATCAATCTATAATCCCAAATGCGGCATCGGTTTCCTGATGCCATACAGCATTTAAGACAGAGACGGCGGAACTGTAAATTACAGTTCCGCCGTCTTATTGGTATGTTCAACACGCCGTTGCCCACGAGTCGCAATCGTATAGGTTATTAGCTTGGAAACTTTATACCATAAATGAATAAATATGCAAAATGGTATTTATCGGAAGTGATATACTTTTTATTTTCAGTATATGGAAACGGCGTCCAGCAGGCATCGTAAACTGCATGCGTTCTTGTTTTTGCCCGAACCTCCAAAACGCCGGGGTACTAGCGCATGCCCTTGGGGCATCCAGTGATGATACACGTCT
>CAJTYI010000066.1 GCA_910584215.1 uncultured Roseburia sp.
TTGTATCACTTCCGATAGAACAGCTATGCATATTTATTCATTTTGATGATATCAAGCGAAACAGCTAATAACCTATAGTTTATTAGCCATTGTTATTTGGATGAATACCTATGAATGGCGGATGCCTGTCCGCCAACCACCCGAAAAGGAAACACAGATCAAGTTGAAGATCCGCCCAAGCCTGTCATACAAGCCAAAGCAGTCATCTATCCAAAGTTATTTAAGATTTATAAGGAACCGAAACGACAGAATGAGATCATTTTTGAAGCAGAAAAGGGATGCAATATGTAGGAACTTGAGCGTAATGATCTTAAAGGGCTTGCGTTATGGGAACAGTTTTTGGAACTTGACAGTATTATCAAAGAGATTTCGTTCAAAAGCACAGAAACAACAGAAATGAATGATTCGTTGTACTAGGAGGGTGCGGACTCTAAGTGGCAGGGTACAGAGAATCCTTCAAGTTGACGATTGCGGCTGGATATGTTACATTGAATATACGCATCAGGCGTCCATGAAGCATGCATTGGCGCAGTGGGCATCTGAAAATTATGCATAGGAGCGCAGGGGTACGTCAAATGTACCCGGCAGAAAAGGAGGACACTTTTTTGGAAAACAAAGGTTTGACGGCAGCGGAAGCATTGGAGAAGCTAAAACAGGGAAACAAATGTTATCTGACAGCAACGGCAAATCCGGGAGATATCTCGGCGGAGCTTAGGAAGGCAACCTGTGAGGGAGGTCAGAGCCCTTATGCGGTTGTTGTGACCTGCTCTGATTCGAGAGTGGTTCCTGAAAGCATTTTTTGCGCAGGGCTTGGTGAGCTATTTGTCATCCGTGTGGCAGGAAATGTCATGGCTAATCATCAGATTGGCAGTGTAGAGTACGGCGCCGAGCATTTGGGATGCCGTTTGGTCGTGGTATTGGGCCATGATAATTGCGGAGCCGTGGGTGCGGCAATGCAGGATGAGCCGACAGGGTTTATCAAAACGATTACCGACGAAATCCGGGAAGCGATCGGCGGAGAAAAAGACTATTACCGTGCTTGCTGCCTGAATGTGGAGAAAGGCGTTTCCATATTGAAGGAGAGCCTGCATGTCAACGAAGGAGATGATCTTAAGATCATTGGCGCGATGTATCATATCGCGGACGGTTCGGTAGATTTTATGGAGTAAATACCGAAGTCTGCACAATGCAGTCGATGCCTAGCTCGATTGGTTGGTAGATTTTATGGAGTAAATGCCGGAAACACTCACGGCAGGGCAGAGTGTACAATACCGGAACGATACATAGGCAGGGCAGAATCGCTATCATTTGCCCTGCCAAACAAAGACAAAGCTGTTTGCAATCTCTTACCGGAAACGGTGCCATTAGATGCATGAGATCTTGATGCGCTGGCATTTTTTCCGTAAGGGGAGGCAGGCAGCTTTTTTTGTACAATAAATCCTGTGGCGGCATTTGAAACACCAAGCCTCAATGGCTGCTATGAGAGGGATTCAGGTTGTGAATCGTAACTATAGTTGTGTTGCATTCTTAGGTTGACATATTGTATTCTTTGTATTACAATGAATAATACAAAGAAAGGGGGAATCCTGTGGTAATTGCAATTAAAACGGATTCGGATGTGCCGATTTATCAGCAGATCCGCAATCAGATTGTGCTTGGCATTTCGGACGGCAGATTGTCGCCAGGGGAGCAGTTGCCGACCGTGCGCGGGCTTGCGGAGGAAATCGGCGTCAATGTCATGACGGTCAATAAATCCTATCAGCTGTTAAAGCAAGAGGGATATATCTGCGCCGATCGGCGCAGCGGCGCCAAAGTTTGCAGCCTCTTTGCACAAAATGCGGGCCTTTCGATGGAGGCGGAGGAACGCTTAAAATATATTATCTCGGAGGCAAAAATTTCCGGCATGAGCAAGGAAGAGTTTTTTGCCATCTGCGGGAAGTACTTTTAAGGTTATTTATAAATTTGGAAAATTGTGCATTGAGTGGAACGAAGCGGCAATGATTTTTAAGTTGGTATGAGACAAAAACCAAATAAAGGAGGACTTGTGATGTTTATGCAGATTTTGTTGTTTTCTACGATGTATCCGGTACTGTTCATTTTGTACTTTGTTTATCGCACATACCGCAGAGAAAAAGATGGCTATCTGTTTGGCGTGCGCGCGAAGCAGGAGTGGTGTGGGGAGGAAGAAGTTTTAAAGATACAGGCGGAGTATTTTAGGGAGCTAAAACGCAATTTTATTGTGTTGTTAATCATTCCGCTGACATCTTTTTTTATTCCTTATGTTTCAATTATTTTTACCGTATGGCTGCTATGGCTCTTGGGGGCGATCGTGGTCATGATGGTACCGTTTGCGCGGGCCCATAAAAAAATGCTGTCTTGGAAGCAGGAGAGGGGATGGCAGCAGAAAGACAGTATGCAGTATACGGAGCTAAAGTGTGCGGGAGAGGTGCGTTGCATGAAAGGGCTGCCGTACCTGTTGATGAATCTGGCGGCAGTGGCAGTGGCGGTGGCGGCAGTGCTCTTGATTCATAGGGATTTTGCCGTACTGTCTTATATCGTTGTTGTTTTTGCGTTGCTAAACCCCCTTATTTATGTTCTTGCGCGTTGGATAGACCGGCAGAAGGTGGAAGTCATCAGTACCGACAGTGAGGTAAACCTCAATTTTGCCAGGGCAAAAAAGAACATCTGGAACAAATGCTGGCTGTTGTTTATGGTGTTTAACACATTGTGGACAGGGGTTATGTTCCTCATTGGCCTCTTGCGTACCACTTTATTTTTTTCTGGGATGGCGATTTGGGGCAGTGTTTTTTATGGTCTGATCAGCATTTTGATCTTTGGTGTTGTCTGGCATAAGATGGATAAGATCGATAAGAGTTATCAGGAGAAAAGAGATTTGCCGGAGCTCGCGGACGACGATAATAATTGGATTTTTGGTATGTTTTATTACAATAAAAATGACAGACATAAAATAGTGACGGCTCGCACGGGTCTTGGCACGACAATGAATATGGCGACGCCTCTTGGCATGGGGGTCAATATTTTTGGAGCGCTCGCCATTCTTATTATACCAGTCTGCTGTATATGGGTGATACTGCTTGAATTTACGCCGATCAATCTGCGCGTGCAAAACGAAACGATTGTGGCGACGCAGCTGAAAACGGACTACGAGATTCCGTTGGAAGAGATTGTTTCAATGGAAGAGATTGGCGAGCTGCCGCGCTGGTCAAGAACAAACGGTACCGGCATGGAGAATGTGTGCAAAGGGACATTTTTTATCCGCAATGAAGGGAAATGCCAGGTATTTCTCGATCCGCGCAACAGCATGTTTTTAAAAATCGAGACAGCGGAGCGCATCTATTATCTGGGCGGAGACAGTGATGATCAGACGGAGGAGGTCAAACAGGCGGTTTTAGAAGCGCTGAAGTTTGAGTAGAACGTCTAAGATCATATCATGTAATCTTAGGTTGTGCCACAATTTGGCACTGCCGGCTGAGACAGAATGTCGATAAGAACAAAAACGAAAATGCCGCTTAAGCGGCGGAATGAGAGGAACTATGCTTTTTTATATGGCGCCCATGGAGGGGATGAGCGGCTATGTGTTCCGGCGCGCCTACCACAGGCGGTTCGGCGACATCGACCGCTATTTTACACCGTTTATCGCCAACAAAAAGTTGAGCAGCCGGGAAAGAAATGATATTTTGCCGGAACACAACGAGGGAATGGAACTGGTGCCGCAGATTCTTGCCAACCGGGAGGAGGATTTTGTGGCCATTGCCAAGGAATTGCAAGTGTTTGGCTACCGCAGAGTAAATCTTAATCTGGGCTGTCCGTCCGGTACGGTCGTGGCAAAAGGGCGAGGAGCCGGTTTTTTGGAATTTCCTGGAAGGCTGGATGCTTTTTTGGCAAACATCTTTGAAAAATGCCCCTTGCAGATTTCCATAAAAACCCGCATTGGGAAAGACCTGGCGGAAGAGTGGGAAGAGCTGCAGCAGGTGTATGAAAAGTATCCGCTGGAAGAATTGATTATCCATCCGCGCGTGCAGAGAGATTTCTATAAAAATGCGCCGAATATGGAAGTGTTCGCGCAGGCTGCGCTTACCTGCCGCCACTCGCTCTGTTATAACGGCGATATCTGCACACCGGAAGATTATGCGCGTTTTGCCGCTGCCTTTCCGCAGATCAGTAAAGTGATGATCGGGCGTGGGATTTTTAAAAATCCGGCGCTGGTCGGTAGGATCAGAGGGCAGGCGACCGCCGCAAAGGAGGAACTGCGAGCTTTCCACCAGGAAGTGCTCGAGGGTTATCTCGCCGTTCTTTCGGGCGATAAAAATACGCTGTTTAAGATGAAAGAATGGTGGGTTTATTTGGCGGAAGCTTTTGCGAACCCCGCAACATACAGTAAGAAAATCAAAAAGGCGACCACGGTTCGGGAATATCAGGCGGCCGTGGAGAGCCTGTTTCGTGAGCAGGAGCTGGTGGTCTGACTGCTGCCGTCTAGCCGGTTTGTCCGCACGACTGGCACTTGCAAGAGCGGATGCCGCCTGCCATGCTCTACCCTTGCAAAGCAGTGCAATGAAAACTGGCATAGATGCGAAATGTAACAAATATTCGTCACAATTCACACCCACGCCAGTTTCATAAAGCTTTTGTTCTATGAAGTGTGAATTGTAACGGGGACTGCCCATTTAAAGTCGCCTTTGGCGAGGAGCAGTCCCTTTGGCCCCATAACTGTATTGGCTCCACGCCAATCAGAGGAGTGATTGGCGTGGGTGTGAATTGTAACAAATATTCAGAATAATGACGCAGAAAAATGAAAAATTCTTGCTATATTTCACAAATATGGTATAATGTTTTTATGATATATCTGTATCAAATAAACGGCAAAGGGGTTGAGACATCATGAGAATTCAGATTACCGGAAAAAATATTGAACTGACAGATGGTTTAAAAGCGGCGGTGGAGGACAAGCTTGGTAAGCTCGAAAAATATTTTACGCCGGAGACAGAGGTTAATGTTACGCTGAGCGTGGAGAAAGAACGCCAGAAAGTCGAAGTTACCATTCCGGCCAAGGGAAATTATATCCGCTCTGAGCAGGTGAGCAACGATATGTATGTGTCGATTGATCTGGTAGAAGAGGTGATCGAGCGGCAGCTGAAAAAGTACAGGACAAAGCTGGTCACAAAACAACAGAATGTAACCTCAGTGTTTAAGCAGGAGTTTATCGACGAGAAGTCGGAGGAAGATGAGGAGATCAAGATTATCCGCAGCAAGAAATTCGATATGAAGCCCATGTATCCGGAAGACGCCTGTGTTCAGATGGAATTGCTGGGGCATGACTTCTTTGTATTTATCAACGCAGAGACGGAGAGTGTCAATGTAGTTTACCGCAGAAAAGGAAACACATATGGTCTGATCGAGCCGGAATATTAAGCTGTGTTTGGTTAGAGCGAGAGGGAGACTGTTCAAAAGAACGGTCTCTTTTTTGTTGTCAGTAGTAACGTTTTTAGGCGGGATGCCACTTTTTCGCTGCGTTGTATATTTTTTACTATAATAATGTTGACAAACTAATATTATATAGTGTATAGTATTACAAAAGAAACAATATTATAAGAATGTACTATATTATACAGAAGGAGGGGAGTACATGGTATTTAACACGGGTGCGGCTCTTTTGGACGCTATTGTTCTGGCGGTAGTTTCCAAGGAAGAGGAAGGCACGTATGGTTACAAGATTACGCAGGATGTCCGGCATGCGATTGAAGTATCGGAATCCACGTTGTATCCTGTATTGCGGCGGTTGCAGAAAGATAAGTATCTGGCCGTCTACGACATGGAATGTGGAGGAAGGAACCGGCGCTATTACAAGATAACTGACAGCGGCAGAGAAAAGCTGGCCGGTTACCGCAGAGAATGGGAAGACTACTCCACGAATATTACGAATATATTCACGGAAGAGACATAAGCAAAATAGGGGAAAGGAGATTGATTGTCGAGATGAATAAGGACGAATTTTTACGCCAGCTAGAACAATTGCTGGGAAATATTTCACCCGAAGAGCGGGCGGATGCCATGGCATACTACAGGAGTTATTTTGAGGATGCGGGAATAGAAAATGAGGCGTCCATATTAAAGGAATTAGAGTCACCCCAGAAGGTGGCGCAGAGCATATTAAAAGACGCGGGTGTGGAGGATGGCGTGCAGCCAAAAGACGGCGTCAGACTCGAGAAGGAGAACCGTATGCCTGGCAGCGACCATTACAGTTACGGGAATACGGATGGAGGCTACAAAAGCGCGAGTCCTGGTTCTGGCAGCACAGGTTGCGGATATGGGAGCTCAAACGGCAGTTATGCAAGCGGATATGGGAACTCGAACGGCAGTTATGCAAGCGGATATAGGAGCTCAAACGGCAGTTACGGGAATGTGAACACCGGTTACGGAAGCGCCGGTTCAGGTTACGGATATGGCGGAGAGACATTTGCCGAGCGCAACAAGCAAAAGAACAAAGATGCGGCGGTGGCAATCGGGATTATTGCTGTAGTGCTTTTGTCCCCGATCTGGGGTTCTATACTGATCGCGATACTCAGCGTATTGGTCGGCGTGTTTGCGACACTGTTCGGTGTGGCGCTGGCAGTTGTCATTGTGATGGGTGTTATGCTGTTTGTCGGCGTATTGATGATCATCATTGGTTTTGCTTCTCTCGGAACCGGAAGCATGGCCGCGGGATTATGTGTCATAGGAATCGGATTTATATCACTGGCGATTGGAATCCTGGCAGTTATTGCGACTGTTTGGGTTTGTGGAGTATTCGTGCCGTGGGCGTGCCAGGGGATTGTAAACGGCTGTAAAAGTATTTGGAATAAGAGAAAGGGGAAAAAATTATTATGAAAAAATTTACGAAAGTCAGTCTTGTGATTGTAGCAATTTTTTTCATCATAGGTTTTATTTTAATCACCTGTGGCGCTGCTATGGGAGCGGGACCGTTATCTGTATGGGGACTGGCGGAGGCGGGAGATTTCGGCTGGGGAAAATGGCATATCGGAAGCCACGGTATTTATTATGGGGACGATGAGGAGGACGACGACGTGACCGAAGATTATAAGGAATTTGCGGCATCTACGGTGAAAAAGCTGATTCTGGATGTGGATGCGGCAGAGATTGTGTTTACGGAGTCAGATGACAGTGATATAATAAGCGTGGCAATGAGAGTCGGAAGCAATGTAAAAAAGTACAGTGCCGTCCAGGACGGTGATGTGTTAAAGATTAATTGTACTATGAAACATTATAAAAATTGGTATGTTACGCCAAAGCTTACAGTTTCACTGCCGGAAAATATTGCGCTGGAGACGGCGGACCTGGCAGTTGGCGCCTCGGATATCGATTTAGAGCACGGCTCCGTCCTCTGCGATAACTTTGTGCTGGATGTCGGAGCTGGAGATTGTTCAGGAGTAGGGTTTGAGGTCAGCGGCAGGACAAAGATTAAGCTGGGAGTCGGAGAAATCTCGTTGGAAGGCGGCAAATACAACGAACTTAAGATGGAATGCGGTATCGGGGCCATTGAGTTTTCAGGAGAAGTGACGGGTGATGTTACTGCGGAATGTGGTATGGGAGAGATTGATATGTGGCTGCAGGCGCGGGAAGAGGATTATAATTATGACATCAAATGCGGTATGGGGTCGATTGAGATCAACGGCATAACGTATGGCAACATATCCGGCAATAAAGTCATAAATCATGATGGAGCCGTGAAGAAACTGGTGGCAGACTGTGGTATGGGGTCCATAGAGATAGAAATGAACCCATAACCCGTTAAAAGATGTGCAGAGGTTTTCATCGACAGAAAGCCCGGAAACCTGTAAAAGAAAGCGGGAGGTTTTCTTTGAGCCAGGAAAAACCCGTAACCCGGGATATGAAAGGTAGAGGTATCTATGAATAAGGCGGTACGAATGGTATTGTATGTGTTGTCTTTACTGACAATACTCGGGGTGATTTTTGCGGTGGCTGCGGTGGATAAGGCTAAGCGGCGGACGGCGCCAAAGAGCGGCGCCGCAGCCGTGGCAGCCGCATCGGAAGAAGCAGACACTTCCAGCAGGCCAAAAGATAGTCAAAGACAAGACGAAGCGAACGCTCTCAGTGTGCCAGGGGATAGTCAAAGACAGGAAGAAGCGGATGCTCCCAGCGTGCCAGGAGATAGTCAAAGACAGGACGAAGCGGACGCTTGCGGCAAGCCGGAAGATGGCGTGGGGCTTTATACATCGGAGACAGTGGATTGCTCGCAGGAAACACAGGGGATGGATGAGCCGGGGGAGGCAGTCCATACGGATAGTACTGCAAATACAGCCGCAGAGGACGGCGCAGAAATCACATTGATATTTGTGGGGGATGTGCTGTTTGATGTGGCTTTTCGTGCCGGATATGATAAGGCGGGTATTGACGGTGTCGTCACGTCCGCTTTGCGGCAGCAGCTGCAGGATGCGGATATATTCATGATGAATCATGAGTTTCCGTTCAGTGACCGGGGAACGCCTATGGAGGACAAACAATTTACATTTCGTTGCAGCCCTTCTTATGTGAAAGCTCTGGGAGAGCTTGGCGTAGATATCGTTACGCTCGCCAATAACCATACCTTAGACTATGGCAGAGAAGCGCTCAGCGATACTATGGCTACATTGGAGCAGGCGGGGATTCCCTATGTCGGCGCCGGCGAGACGAAGGAGCGTGCAGAAAGTCTGCAGGTGATCGAGAAAAACGGAGTAAGATTTGGTTTTTTGGCGGCGACGAGAGTTGTACCGGTGGTAGAATGGAAAGTGTCGGTAAAGACGCCGGGCCTGTTTGACTGTTATGATGACAGCAGGCTGGTGGAGCTGGTGAGAGATGCAAAAGCGCAATGTGATTTTTTGGTGGTATATCCGCACTGGGGGATTGAGCGTTCTCAGATCCCGGAGGAGTATCAGACACAGACAGCCGCCCGCTGTGTGGAGGCGGGGGCCGACCTGATTGTGGGCGCGCACAGCCACTGTCTGCAAAGTGTGGAATATATTGGAGACACACCGGTATTTTATAGCCTGGGCAATTTTATTTTCGGATACAACATAAAGTCTTCCGCTTATCTGCAAGTTACGGTCAATGCCCAAAAAGAGGTGGTCTTCCGTCTGGTGCCGGTGTCGTCGGCCGGTGGCATCACTGATTTGTGCGAGGGCTCGTCGGGGGAACAGATTTTGTCGGAGGTGGGCGGTATTTCTTCGACCGCGCAGATTTTGCCCTCCGGTATTGTCACAAAAAAATAATCCTGCGTGGACAAAAAATGAACTTAATTTTGCAAAAACATGCACAGGAGGGAGAAATAATTTATTAAATTTTGCTGGAAAAAGACGGTTGCTTACGTTATAATGGTGCATAGATGCAGGTATTTGGCAGAATAAATAAATGTCTTTGCGTTTGCGTTGAAACAGGAGGTAAAGAATGAGAACAAAAATACTTATCGTGGATGATGCCGCCATTAACCGCCAGATCTTATGTGAGATCTTCAAGCAGGATTATAAAGATAACGTTTTGACGGCAGACGATGGAATTCGTGCAGTAGAACAGCTAAGAGATTTTGCCGATGACATCGCAGTGGTACTGTTGGATTTAATCATGCCGAATATGGACGGTTTCGGTGTGTTAGAGACCATGCAGCAGGAAGGGTGGATCAAGAAGATACCGGTGCTTATGATCACCGGGGACGCCTCTGCCAGCGTGGAGATCAGAGGTTTTGAGATGGGGGTTGCCGATTTTATCCGCAAGCCCTTTAATGCGTTGTCTATCCAGAAGCGGGTGCACAACGTGGCTCAGCTTTTTGCGCACCAGAATGAGCTTGAGGATATTGTCAATGAGCAGACAAAGCAGCTGCGTGAACAGTATCGTGTCCTAGAGCAGCAGGCAGAAAAACTCCGGGAGACAAATGACAGGATATTGGATATGCTGGGCAATATGGTAGAGCAGCGTAATTTGGAAAGCGGTCTGCACGTAAAACGTGTCAAGGGCTTCACGGAAATACTGGCCCGTTTTATGATGAAGCGATATCCCAAGTATGAATTGAGCGAAGAGTCTGTCGCACGCATCGCACAGGCGAGTGCGCTGCACGACATCGGCAAAATTGCCATCCCCGACAGCATCCTGCTCAAGCCGGGGCGCCTGACGGACGAAGAGTTTGCATATATGAAGACGCATACTACGCGCGGGGGTGAGATACTCAATCAGATGGAGGGCATTTGGGATGACGATACCCATAAATTGAGCCGTGATATCTGTCTCTACCATCATGAACGATTTGACGGACGAGGTTATCCCGAAGGGCTCAAAGGCGACGAGATACCGATTGCTGCACAGCTGGTATCCGTGGCGGACGTCTATGACGCGCTGGTGAGCGAGCGGGTCTATAAGGCGGCTTTCACAAAAGACGAGGCGTTTGAGATGATTCAGGGGGGAAAATGCGGTGTATTCTCTCCGGAACTTATGGAATGTTTTGATGATGCCAGGGCTGAATTTGAACAGCTGGCAGATTTGTTAAAAGAAACCGTGTGAAAGGAAAGGCGTAGTTAGCAGGATGGATTATAGAGAAGTTTACAGGCAGTGGTGTACGGACCCTTACTTTGACGAGGAAACCAGAAAAGAACTATTGGCGATCGAAGGAGACGAAAAAGAAATCGAGGACAGATTTTACCGTCAGTTGGAATTTGGAACCGGCGGGCTGCGCGGCGTTATCGGAGCGGGAACCAACCGCATGAATATCTACACGGTGCGTCTGGCAACACAGGGACTTGCCAATTATATTATTGCGCAGGGCGGGCAGGAGAAGGGGGTCGCGATCGCCCACGATTCGCGTATTATGTCGCCGGAGTTTACAAGGGAGGCGGCGCTTTGTTTAAATGCCAACGGTATTTTGACCTATGTTTTCGACAGTCTGCGTCCGACGCCGGAGCTGTCTTTTGCTGTGCGCGAATTGGGATGCATGGCAGGAATTGTGATTACTGCCAGCCACAATCCCAGAGAATACAACGGTTATAAAGTATACTGGGAGGACGGCGCACAGATTACGCCTCCTCACGATAAAAACATTTTGGCGGAAGTGGCGAAAGTCACCGGATTTTCGCAGGTCAGGACGATGGACAAGGCTGCCGCCGAGGCGGGCGGACTTTACCGGACAATTGGGAGTTCGCTGGACGACCGCTATATGGAAGAACTAAAAAAGCAGTCGATTCATCCTGAAATGATACGTGAGATGGCGGGCGATATTAAGATCGTCTACACTCCGCTGCATGGAAGCGGAAATCTTCCGGTGCGCCGTGTCCTTAAGGAGCTGGGGTTTACCCATGTGTATGTGGTGGAGGAACAGGAGAAGCCTGACGGTACATTTCCCACGGTTGCATACCCCAATCCTGAGTCGCCAAAAGCATTTGAACTTGCATTAAATCTTGCAAAAAAAGTAGACGCTGACATTGTTCTTGCAACAGACCCCGACGCCGACCGGCTTGGCGTCTATTGTAAAGATCAAAATACGGGGGAATATGTCTCATTTACCGGAAATATGTCTGGAATGCTGATCGCGGAATATATATTAAGGGAGAGGACGGCAAACGGCACGATGCCAAAGAATCCGGCGCTGGTGGAAACGATCGTAACCACCGATATGGCGAAGGCCATAGCATCAGCCTATCACGTAAAGCTGATCGAGGTTCTCACCGGCTTTAAATATATTGGGGAACAGATCAAATTTTTTGAGGAGCAAAACACATATCAGTATGTATTTGGGCTGGAGGAAAGCTATGGCTGTCTTGCGGGGACATACGCAAGGGACAAGGATGCCTGTGTGGCAGTGATGATGCTGTGCGAGGTTGCCGCATGGTGCAAAAAACATCAGATGACATTGTGGGATGCCATGGTAGACATGTATGAAAAATACGGCTACTACAGGGAGGGGCTCGAGACCCTTACCTTAACTGGTGTTGACGGCACCCGTAAGATGAAGCAGATGATGAGCGGCATGAGGGAGCACCCCCCGGTAATGCTCGGAGGCAATAAAGTGCTTGCGGTGAGTGATTATCTGGCGGATACCCGCTTGGAAATTGCTTCCGGTGACAAGACAAAGACTGGACTGCCGTCATCAAATGTGTTATATTATGAACTTGAAAATCAGGCGTGGTGCTGTGTGCGGCCTTCCGGCACGGAACCTAAGATTAAGTTCTACTTTGGTGTCAAAGGAGATTCGCTGCAGGACGCAGAAGCAAAGCTTGGAGCGTTAAAAGACGATTTATTAAAGCAGGGGTAAGAGACTGCGGATAACGTGCAGAGAAATGAGGATACGATGGATAGAGAAGCAAGAAGGGCAAAGAGACAACAGGAGACGCGGTTTGCGGCGATCGGGTTTGCGATCGTCCTCGTACTTGCGGTCGTGCTGGCAGCTGGCACTGTGTTTGGCGTCAGAACGATGCTGCACCAAAACGACGTGCCGGTGGCGGCGGAACCAGAGCCAGGTTTAGACAACACGTTGGATACGCAGAGTGAGCCGATAGAGCCGGCGCAGCAGCCGACCGAAGAGCCTTTGCCCGCAGTGCCGGAAAGTGATCCCGAGCTGGATGCGGCGATGCAGAAAGTTACGCAGATGACACTTGAGGAGCGCGTGGCGCAGTTGTTTTTTATCACTCCGGACGCACTGACCGGCATTAAGGGTACCAATATCGCGGGACAGACGACCAAGGGGATTTATGATCAATATCCGGTGGGCGGTATCATATATATGTCCATCAATCTGCAAAATCCCGATCAGACAAGAGGGATGATAAAAAAGATGAACGAAATTGCCGTGGAGCGCACGGGGCTGCCATTGCTTATCGGCGTGGATGAAGAGGGCGGAAGTGTGGCAAGGATTGCCGGTAACGGAGAGTTTCGTGTACAAAACGTCGGTGATATGTCTGCGATTGGGGCCACCGGAGATGCCAATAACGCTTATCAGGCCGGCGTTAGTATCGGCACATATTTGAAAGATCTTGGATTTAACGTTAATTTTGCTCCCGTGGCGGACGTTCTGACAAATGATGCCAACACGGTGATTGGCAACCGGTCTTTTGGTTCCGACGCGGCGCTGGTTTCGGAAATGGTGAAGTCTGCGCTAGGCGGACTGGGCGAGAAAGGAATCGTGGGAGCCGTCAAGCATTTTCCGGGACAGGGCGGCACAGCCGGGGATTCCCATGAAGGCGCTGTCGTTCTGGAGAAATCTGTGCAGGAGCTGCATGAAGTGGAGCTGGTGCCCTTTAAAGGGGCGATCGAGGCCGGCGCTAAGATTATCATGGTGTCCCATATGTCTTTGCCCAATGTGACGGGAGATCAGACACCAGCGTCCATGTCGGGCGCGATTATGACGGATTTGCTGCGCGGGGAGCTGAATTATAAGGGAGTGATTATGACCGATGCCCTCAATATGGGGGCGATTACCGCCGGTTACAACTCACAGCAGGCGGCGGTGACGGCGATTGCCGCTGGGGCCGATATGATTCTTATGCCGGAAGATTTTAAAGCTGCTTACCAGGGCGTGTTAGAGGCGGTTGGAAGCGGTATGCTCTCCGAGGAGCGCGTCAACGATGCGGCGGCCCATGTGATCAAGCTTAAGAATCAATTGCAGCAGTAGCCGTCAAGGTGCAAAAAGCGCAAAGCCGCCGGCGGCGCGGCAAAAAGGGGTTTCGTCAAAATGATGGGAAATCTATAGGATTATTATACAATATCAATGAAAATAGAGCATTTCGTTACCAAATATGTCGTCAATTTGACACTTCGGTTAAATTGTGTAAAAAATCTTAAATAAAAATTAACTTGAAAAAATATTAGTGCACTTTAGACAAAAAAACACATGAAATCATGTTGGTTTTAAACGAATTAGCACAGAATTTTAAATTTAAATAGACAAAACAGTAATCTTTTGATATAAATAGAATATGAGACATGATTGTACATTTTGTATAATTGTGTAAGAAGACGAGAGAGCGAAAAGGAGTGAGAACATGAAACAACAAAAAGTTGTAAATGAAGCAATGAACACGCCGGAACGTCGTCGGGAAAGCCGCAGGCTTTACTTGAAGAAAAACTGGCAGCTCTACGCGTTGATGGTCCTTCCCCTCATATTCATCTTTCTGTTTAAGTATGGTGCATATGCGGGTCTGTCAATCGCGTTCAAGGATTACAAGGTGGCGAGAGGCTATGCCGGCAGCCCCTGGGTAGGCTTTAAGATCTTTAAGGAAATGTTTGCCCACAAAGATTTCTGGCCGTCCGTGGGCAACACGCTGTTTTTGAATGTCCTGAACCTGTTAGTTACGTTCCCGATGCCGATTATTCTGGCATTATTGTTAAATGAGGTTAAAGTGAAGTGGTTTAAGAGAGTGTCACAGACACTGTTATACCTGCCGCACTTCCTCTCATGGGTTATCATCGGTGGATTGGCTTACCAGTTGTTTAGTTTGAACAACGGTGTTATCAACGCCCTTCTCACCAATTTGGGTGCGAGTCCGATTCCGTTTATACAGGATGATACCTGGTGGTTGATTACATATCTGTTTATCAGCGCATGGCAGTCAATGGGATGGGGAACCATCATTTACTTAGCTGCGATTACCAGCGTCAACACAGAGCTTTACGAGGCTGCGAGAGTTGACGGCGCGGGCCGCTGGAAACAGTGTGTACATGTTACATTCCCTTGTATCCGCAGCACAATTGTAACATTGCTGATTATGAATCTTGGTAAAGTTATGCAGGGTTCGTTCGAGCAGATCTATGCATTGATGAATGCAAAGGCAACGAAGTATACGACAGTTATTCCCGTGTTAGTTTATCGTTGGGGTATTGAAGGCGGAAAGTTCAGCAGGGCGACTGCACTTGGACTGTTCCAGTCCGTCATCGGATTGTTCCTGGTATTAGTTTCCGACTTTATATCTAAGAAGCTCGGCGAAGAAGGCTTGATTTAAGAAAAGGGGTGGAATAATGAGCAATAATAGCAGTGCTGTAGCAGCTCCCAAAAAAGTTTGGACCGCTGCCAGAAAAAAGGACTTGTTTTTTGACACATTATTTATTATAATACTGACGTTGGTAAGTTTTATGTGTCTGTTTCCATTCATACATGTGTTTTCTAAATCCATCAGTGAGGAGGCTTATGTTATAGCCAACAAGGTAGTTATGCTGCCCAAGGGATTTAGTTTGAATGCTTATGAGAAGATATTTGCAGACAAATCCATTTTGAGAAGTATGTGGGTTACGATAGTGGTAACGGTAACGTTTACGATTATCGGTATGTTCCTTACCGTATGTGCTGCCTATGCATTGAGCCGTAAGGAATTAAAAGGAAGGACCCTGATGTCTTTCCTCATTATGTGTACGATGTACTTCGTAGCCGGTACAATTCCGGATTACTTGCTGATGAACAGTCTTCATATGTTGGAGACATGGTGGTGTATGATTCTTCCGCTTTGTTTTGCACCTTACAACCTGTTGATTATGAAAAATAATTTCCAGGGCAATATCAACGACAGTTTGGTAGAATCAGCCGTAATCGACGGGGCGGGCCACTTCCGTATTTTGTGGAGTATTGTATTACCGCTTTCTAAACCTATTATGGCCACAATTGCATTGTTTTATGCAGTGGGTCGTTGGAATGCATATCAGGATGCATTGTATTATATCAAGCAGCGCACCGATTTAAGACCGTTGCAGTTGAAATTATACTATTTGATTGTTTCTGCAACTGAGTCGTTTCAGGCAGAGGGTGGTGTGATTGGTGTATTGACAAACCCCGAAGTCTTAAGAGCTAGCTGCGTTATCTTTGCAACGGTTCCGATTATTTGTATTTATCCGTTTATTCAGAAGTACTTCGTACAGGGTACTATGATCGGTGCTGTAAAGGGTTAATCACCCGTTTCATTCATTTGAATGGTCCCCTAACGCCAGGATAGTCCTGGCGTGGGTTCCAGATATATATACCAAAACAGGAGGGTATTTTATGAGAAAAAGTACTATGAAAAAAGGCATGTCAGTGCTTCTCACAGCAGCTATGGCAGCTACTATGTTAGCTGGCTGTGGTGACAAAGATGCCGAAACAACAACTCCGCCAGCTGACGATGCTAACACACCGGCTGACGACGTTAATGACACACCGGAGGATACTACCGTTGCAGATGCGCCGGAAGAGAACACTCCTTCCGCAGATTTCACAGATTACTCTGCAGGTTTCCCGGAGCGTGTTACCATCCAGATTCCGGTTTATGACCGTTCATTCGAGGGATGGAATGTAACAGACAACTACTATACCAAATGGGTACAGTCCGAGTTCGGTGATAAGTACAACGTAGATGTTAAGTACGTTGCAATCAACCGTGGTGACGAGGTTCAGGATTACATGCAGTTAATCGCTGCAGGCAATGCACCGGACATCATCATGCACTATGATATGCCGCAGGCTGTAAACTATGACGGTGAGGGCGCTATGCAGGCACTGAATCTTGATGAGCTTGCTTTCTATGCACCGAACTACTATGCTAAAATGGGTGACACCATTGCAAAATACGGCACATTAAACGGCGAGACAAAGTTCATCTTTGCAGAGCGTAAAGCAATCTACTACAACTGGGTAACCTTAATCCGTCAGGATTGGCTTGATCAGGTAGGATTGGCTATGCCGACCAACCGTGAAGAGCTTGTAGCAGTAGGTGAGGCTTGGAAAGAGGCTGGACTTGGTACTTTAGGCGAGTTTCTGAAGAAGAACGCATTTACGATGGAGTATCCGTTCTTCACTGACAGCATCGATACAGCTGAGTATGCAAAATATCTTGACTTAAACGTTGCTCCATTCACATGGAAACCGACTGAGGATTATTTAAGAGCGTTAAACGCAGAGTACAATGCAGGCATCGTTGATCCTGAGTTCTACATGAAAGAGGATGATGCAGCAATCAAAGCTGACTTTGTAGCTGGTAAGACTGGTACTTACGCATTCTACATCAACAGCTCTACTGATGTAATCAGCTCACTCCTTGCTAACCAGCCGGATGCAAAGGTTGCAGTTATGGACCTTGGCGCTGGTTCTCCGACAGGTAACGGCTACTTCTACGAGTATCCGCCTTACGGTATGATTATGGGTATCAACTCTAAGTCTACCGACGAGCAGAGAGCAGCAGTATTTATGTTCCTTGAGTGGATGAGCGATTCTGCTAACCTGATGTTCTTACAGAACGGTCCGGAAGGCGAAGCTTACAACATGGAGAACGGTCTTCCAATCGCAGTTGCTGATTACGCTGGCGAAGCAAAACGTTCTCAGAACAACAACAAAGACTACTGGTGCTTAGTACAGGAGATCATTGACTACGGCGATGACGACCTTACTTACCAGGCAAACCTGCTTAACTTAGCTCCGGCTGGATACGAAGATCTGATTAAGAACGCGTATGACATGGCTAAAGCAGAA
>CAJTYI010000067.1 GCA_910584215.1 uncultured Roseburia sp.
CCCCAACGGCATGCGTTAGTACCCAGGCGTTTTGGAGGTTTGGGCAAAAACAAGAGCACCTGCAGTTAGGATGCCGGCTGGACACCGCTCATATGATGAGAATAAAAAGTATATCATTTCCCAATAAAAGCCGTTTTGCATATTTATTCATTTGTATGTTATAAAGCTTACTAGCTAATAACTAAAAAAATTTAAGGAAGGATGAAATAATAATATGAAGAAAGTGATTAGCACAGACAAGGCTCCGGCAGCGATCGGGCCGTATTCACAGGCAATTGAAGTAAACGGAATGGTGTATACCTCCGGCATAATCCCGGTGGTGCCACAAACCGGAGAGATACCGGAGGGTTCCGCCGCGCAGGCCGCGCAGGCGCTTACAAACCTGACGCATCTTCTGGAGGCTGCGGGCACTTCTATGGCAAACGTCATCAAGACAACCGTGTTTATTAAGGAGATGAATGATTTTGCCGCGATCAATGAAGTATATCAGACCTTTTTTACCGGAGATTATCCAGCCAGAAGCTGCGTGGAGGTGGCGCGTCTGCCCAAAGATGTGATGCTTGAAATTGAAGCAGTGGCCTTGAAATAATTCCGATTACGTGAAGCTTGAGATAGAGGAGACTGCGCAAAAGCGGCTTCGATCAAAACGGAAAAAACCAGGCCCTTCGGATGAAGTCCGTTGGAGCCTGGTTTTTTAAACCTGGGCGGATGCTACGCTTTCTAAACGTAAACGTCGATATTTCCCCCGAGTTCCGGTGTCACGGAACGTTCCATCATCTGTATCATGGCAGCGCCCATGTCCTGTACCATGTCGAGCTCTTTACCGAGCATTTCGGTGCCGACGGCGTAGGCAAGGCTGCCCGTGCTCACGGATGAGTCTGTATCGTAGGCAGTCAATGTGCCTAGTGCCAGATTCAGGTTGCCGAGTTCCATAAAAATCCCACCTTTCTGTCTCTTTTTGCCGTACCTCCACAATCTAACTATAAAGGTATTACTATTGTACTATGGCGGAAAAGGAAATACAAGACAAATTTTATATGTAAATATGTTGCATAAATATGTAAATATTGTGACCCTTGCAAAGGTGGCGGAATTAGCGGTTGACAGGAGGAAAAGCCTTTGCTATAATGACCGTGTAATAAATGTAACAAACTTGTAACAAATAAGGTGAAGATAAAGATCCTATGGAGGCATTCATGAATAAGGTAGTGATTCGAGTTACAGGAGGTATATTAACGGGTGTATTGTTAATCGGAGCACCGGCAGTTAATATGTGCGCGGCGCCAGTGGCAGGCGTGTCTGATATCATGGTATCCGATTCCGGCAGCAGGCCGATGGCAGGCGTGTCGATGACGATGACAGATTATTTGATGTCAGACAGTATCGTCAGTGAGAAAGATGTTCCGGTTGTTACTTCCGAGTACGAAGATATCGCAATCGCACAGGTTGATAATTTTGTGAATGTCCGCGCGGAGTCCAATACGGAGAGTGAAGTGGTAGGAAAACTTTACAACAACTCTGCTGCAACCGTATTAGAGACAACCCCCGATGGTTGGTATAAGATTAATTCCGGCAATGTAACCGGATATGTAAAATGTGAGTATGTGGTGACCGGAGACGAAGAGCTGGCAAAGAGAGTCAGCACCCGCTATGCAAAGGTTGCGACCACTACATTGTATGTAAGACAGGAGCCGTCCACCGAGTCGACGATTATACATATGCTGCCGTTAGATGATGACTTAGTTGTAACGGATGAGTCCGTCGATGGCTGGGTAAAAGTAAATACTGAGGAGGGGGACGGTTATGTTTCCACCGACTATGTGACATTATCCACAGAGTTTGTACATGCCGAGTCCAAAGCGGAAGAGGAGGCTAGGCTTGCCAAGGAAGAGGCGGAGAGAGAGGCGGCAGCGGCAGCAGCAGCGGCAGCTGCGGCAGCCAAGAAGGGAAAAGCAAAGAGCGCCGAGAGTACTTCTGCAGGAGCACCGACATACAGTGCGCCTACCGGCTCGAATGGACAGGCTGTTGCTAACTTTGCCAGCCAGTTTGTCGGTTGTCCGTATGTGCGTGGCGGTACAAGTCTGACAGGCGGCGCAGATTGCTCCGGTTTTGTCATGAGCGTCTATGCGAATTTCGGTATCAGCCTGCCGCATTCTTCCAGTGCATTGAGAAGCTGCGGTTATGAGGTGAGTTTAGCGGATGCGCAGCCGGGTGACATCGTTTGCTACAGTGGACATGTTGCCATCTATGTGGGCGGAGGTACCATCGTACATGCGAGCACGCCGTCTACGGGCATTAAGTATTCTAATGTAAATTACCGCTCGCCGATTTGTGTGAGAAGAATATTCTAAGCATAAACAAAACGGACAGCATGCGCTGCGAATTGTGCTTATGCTTGACAGAGCCGCTGCACAGGATATGTGTGGCGGTTTTTTCATCAGAGGAAATATGGGATATTTCCTCTGATAGAAAAACCAAACATGCGCCCGCGGGCGATGGGAAGATGCTTTTTTGAGACCGTCCGCGGCGCGCAGAACATGGAAAATGGAGGAGAACATGGATTACGATGTGATTATAATCGGTGCTGGGCCAGGCGGTATTTTTAGCGCCTACGAGCTGGTGAAACAGAAAAGAGACTTAAAGGTGGCAGTGTTTGAAGCGGGAAAGCCGTTGGATGGGCGCCGCTGTCCGATCGACGGGGATAAAGTAAAGTCCTGTATCCGCTGCAATACCTGCGCGATTATGAGCGGTTTTGGCGGTGCGGGGGCGTTTTCTGACGGCAAATATAATATCACCAACGACTTCGGCGGCACGCTTTATGAGCATATCGGCAAAGACAAGGCTTTGGAGCTGATGCGCTATGTGGATGATATCAACGTCTCGCACGGCGGCGAAGAAACGCGCATGTTTTCGACGGCGGGCACCAGGTTTAAAAAACTCTGCATGCAGAACAAGTTGACGCTTTTGGACGCTTCCGTTCGTCATCTCGGTACGGATATCAATTATGTGGTATTGGAAAATCTTTACAGTGAACTAAAAGATAAAGTTAGATTTTATTTTAATGCTCCGGTTGAGAAGATAGAAGTCATATCGGACGGATATCGCGTGTATTGCAAGGGAGAGAGTTATACCTGTAAACAGTGTATCATTTCGGTCGGGAGAAGCGGCAGCAAATGGATGGAACAGATCTGCCAGGAACTTAAGATTCCCACCAAATCCAACCGCGTGGATATCGGTGTGCGCGTGGAGCTGCCGGCTGTGATATTTTCACATCTGACGGACGAGCTTTATGAGAGTAAGATTGTCTACCGCACCGAGAAATTTGAGGACAGAGTGCGCACATTTTGTATGAATCCATACGGCATTGTGGTAAATGAAAACACCAACGGCATCGTCACTGCCAACGGCCACAGCTACGAAGACCCCAAGATGCAGACAGAGAATACCAATTTTGCGCTGCTGGTGGCAAAACATTTTTCGGAGCCGTTTAAGGACAGCAACGGTTATGGGGAGAGCATCGCCAGACTTTCCAACATGTTGGGCGGCGGCGTCATCGTGCAGCGGTTCGGCGATCTGGTGCGCGGCAGAAGAAGCACCGTAAAACGTATCGAGGAGGGGACTGTGCGGGCGACTTTGGCCGCGACACCCGGCGATTTAAGCCTTGTGCTGCCCAAGCGCATTATGGACGGCATTATCGAGATGATCTATGCGCTCGATAAGATTGCGCCCGGAACGGCAAATGATGACACGCTGCTCTACGGCGTGGAGGTGAAGTTTTACAACATGGAAGTGGATATAGACGAAAACCTGCAGACGCGTTATCCGGGACTATATGTCATAGGCGACGGCAGTGGAGTCACCCATTCACTCTCACACGCATCGGCCAGCGGCGTCTATGTGGCGGGACGTATTGCGCAAAGCATCGGAGAATCATAAAAAAGGCGCCGGTGCGGAAGGATTGCTATGATTTATATATTCTGTGCATTATACTGGGAGGCGGGGCCTTTGATGGCCCGGTTATCCCTGAAGAAAATTCCTGAGAACTTCTGTTTTCAGGAATTTTGTGATGAAGAGCAAAACGTGCGCCTGGTGATTACCGGGGCCGGGGCTGTGGCTGCGGCCACAGCGGCGGGATGGATGTTCGCCAAATATCCTCCGGGAAAACATGATTTGCTGCTCAATGTGGGCAGCTGCGCGGGAGAGCGGCCGGGAGCTTATCTCTGCCATAAACTGACGGATGCGGCCGCGGGAAAAAGTTATTATCCCGATATGGTATACAGACATCCGTTTTTGGAGGGAGAGCTTCTTACAGTGTCAAAACCGGTGACAGACGGCGACATATCATCCGGTGCGCGTGGCCGGCTCTGCGATATGGAGGGGGCCGCGCTGTATCAGGCGGGCATGCATTTTTTGGGACCGCATCAGATGCAGTTTATAAAAATGGTCTCCGACGCCGGTGTGGCCGGACGGGTTGCGCCGGAGCAGGTGAGGGCGGCGATCGAAAGCCAGGCGGATACGGTGGCAGATTATATCCGCCAACTGCAGACTGTGACGGAGAGCGCCAGGATTTCGCTCGATGCGGTGCGGCTGCCGGAGGGTGTGCTAGAACAGCTCTCTGCGGCACTGTGCTGCTCAAAAACAATGGAGGGAGCCTTGCGCGTTTCTCTGACATATGCAAAGCTTTCGGGCCGGGATATCGGGCAGACAATAAGAGACCTCTACGGGGAAGGCAGGCTTCCCTGCAAAGACAGGCGTGAGGGGAAAGAGAGACTTGAGGAACTTAGAACAAGATTATTATACTAATTCGTTTTCGCACATCTATGTCGAGGAGGGGATAAGAAACCATCCGCGCACACATGCCATTTTAGCCAAATTTGCGGGCGCCCGCGTCATAGAGATTGCACATTATAAAGATGTATTCTGCCGCAGGGCGCAGGATACGGCGATGCAGCATAAGAGCCAGAAACTGATCCTGGCGGCCAAGCAGGGGCGTCTGATCTATCCTGGCGCCCCGGTCTGCCAGGATTTTGGAAACAGTGCGTTCTATTATACTTCCTGTGTCATGAACTGTATCTATGACTGCGGGTATTGCTATCTGAGGGGGATGTATCCCTCGGGCAATCTCGTGGTGTTTGTCAACCTGGAGGACATATTTGATGAGACAGGCCGCATGCTGCGGCAGCCGCCGCTGTATCTGTGTGTCTCCTATGATACGGATTTATATGCCCTGGAGCATATCACCGGTTATGTGGCGGCGTGGAGCGCGTTTGTCCAAAAACAGCCTGACCTCGTCGTGGAGGTGCGCACCAAGTGCGCGAACCGCAGTCTTCTAAGCAAAATTGTGCCAAACGACAGGCTGATTTTCGCGTTTACCCTCTCACCGGAGCGGATTGTGGCGCGGTATGAGCGGGGCACGCCCTCCTTAAAACAGCGTATCTTATGCGCAAAAGAAGCGATCGAGCGCGGATTTGCGGTGCGGCTCTGCTTTGACCCCATGCTGTTTGCCTTGGACTGGCGCGCGCACTACGGGGAAATGCTTGCACAGATTGAGGCTGAAATTCCCATGGAAAAGCTGCGGGACGTCTCGGTGGGCAGTTTTCGCATCTCGCAGGATTACTTGAAGAAAATGCGCAAAAACGCGCCGGAGGAACCCGTCGTATGGTTTCCCTATGAAAATAGGGCAGGATATTACCAATATCCGCAGGCGCTGCTTGAGGAGATGGAACAGTTTTTGACCGGGAGGTTAAAACAGATGATGGGAGAGGACAAGATATTCAGATGGAACAGTGGAGAGGACAAGAAGTAGAACAAGCTGCGCCCCCTAAAAAGAAGGGAGCACTGGTGACAGGCGCTTCTTCGGGCATCGGGGAAGCGATCAGCCGTATGCTCTGTGAACAAGGGTATGAAGTGTACGGGATTGGCAGAGACTTTTCACGGCAGAAAAAGCCGATGCCGGCAGGATTTTGGCCGATATGCTGCGATGTGACGGACGCCGGGGCGCTCTGCCGCGCCGTCGGGCAGATCAAAGAGGAGGCTGTGATTGAGGTGCTAGTCAACAATGCCGGGTGCGGGTACTATGGGCTGCATGAGGAGTTAAATCCCGCGAAAATCAAGGCTCTTGTGCGGACCAATCTCGAGGCGCCGCTCGTGCTGTGCAACCTTTTGCTGCGCGATCTAAAGCGCGCAAAGGGCTATATAATCAATATCTGTTCCGTCACCGCCAGAGAGTCAAACCCGCACGGGTGCGCGTACGGAGCCACGAAGGCGGGGCTTTTAAGCTTTTCGCAGAGCCTTTTTGAGGAAGCGCGCAAATACGGGGTAAAAGTGGTGAGCATCCTGCCGGACATGACAGTGTCGGATCTTTACCGCAATGCCGATTTTACGGCGGACGAGGAACCGCGCGCCCGCCTTGTGCCAAAGGAGGTGGCGGAGGCCGTGCAGTTTGTGATTTCCCGGCGGGACGGGCTGGTCTGTACGGAACTTGCGTTAAAACCGCAGCTGCACCGGATTGCACGCAAAAAATGTAAAAAAATGTGAAAAATTGTATATTACTTTCATGTATTTTTAATGATGATCAACTACCATGTGCTATAAAGGGGTATTTTATAGTATACGTCATATAATTTTACCTTTAAATTTTATGAAGTTTCCTATATAATAAAATAAGAGCAAGGGATAGCTGATATGAAGATACTGGTAGTAGAAGACGAAAAAGACCTGAATCGATTGATCTGTAAGGAACTGGAATCGGACGGGTATTTGGTGGACTGTTGTTTTGACGGGGTGAGCGCCTACGATTATTTGACGCTCGAGGATTACGACGGAGCGATCCTCGATGTCATGCTGCCGGGCATGGACGGTTTTGAAGTACTGCGGCGGGCAAGGAAAGACGGGATATCCATCCCGGTTTTATTCCTCAGTGCAAAGGGAGAGATTAAAGATATTGTCAATGGTCTGGACATCGGTGCGGATGACTATATGGTAAAACCATTTCATTTTCAGGAGCTGCTGGCCCGTGTGCGCGTGATGGTGCGCAAGAAAGCGGATGTGCATGAAAACATATACCGGTGCGGCGATCTGGTCATGGACTGTAATCTGCATCAGGTCTGGCGCGGGGAGCGCGAAATTGAGCTTTCACCCAAGGAGTACGCTGTCCTTTTGTATTTGATACGCAATCAGAATATCGTGCTGACGCGCGATCAGATTGAAGCCAATATCTGGGACAGTGAACAGGGAGGGTATTCTAATGTGATCGATGTCTATATTCGTTATCTGCGCAAAAAGATCGACCATGATGAGGATTTTAAAATGATACAGACTGTGCGCGGCGTGGGATATATTTTAAAGAGCCAGTAGCAATATGCGCCATGGGAGGTTCCGATGAAAAAACCAGCAAACAAATGGTCGCTCGCACAGTATATGGTGGGGCTTTTGGTAGCGGCCACGCTCGCACTCTCCGCGGTAATGCTGATCTATGTATATTTTTTTGCAAAGATAGCCATTAATTATGATATACAAAGGACTGTGACGGAAGCAGCCGCGTCAAAGGCAAGATATGTTTCCTTAAAAAACGGAAAACTCACGGTAAAAGATGGTTTTGACGAGTACGAAGGCAGCATTACCGCGCTTGTGATCAATAGAAAAGGGGAGGTGCTCTATGGCAGTTATCCCGAGGGGGCGCCGGAGCAAACGGAGATCTATCTGCTGCATGCGCAGGCAGTGAAATATGGAGGTCAGCTCTGGTATGTGCGCGACAGATTTCAGGGAAGACTGCCCGATCCCGATAGCGGAAAGAAGAGGAAAGTCTATATCCGCACGATTGTAAACAAAAAAGATATATCGAGCGAATACGAGAGTATGGCAGTGTTTGCTTATGGCAGTATCCTTTTTTTGTGCGGTGCAATTTTGGTAATCGCTTTTTTCTTTTGCAGGAGAATAAAGCGCTCGATGGACGCCATGTGCCGTTCGGCGGAAAGCATTGGCAAAGATTTCAACATTTCCAAGCGCATTACCTACGAGGGCAATATCTATGAGATCGATGTGCTCAATGAGGCAAATAACCGTATGTTAGACCGCATGGAGCATGTTTTAAAACAGCAGGAACAGTTTAATTCCGACGTGGCGCATGAGCTGCGGACGCCGGTGTCTGTGACGCTGGCACAGTGTGAGTATGCCCTAAAGCATCTGGACAATCTGGAGGAAGTGGACAACGCTTTTCATGTCATCCACCGTCAGTCCGGAAAGATTCATGATATCATCACCCAGCTTTTATATCTGTCCCGCCTGGAGCAGGGAAGATCAAAATTGCATTGCGAGGAGATTGATTTGCAGGAAGTGGCGGAATCGGTCATTGAAGAGGAAGAGGATATCCTGGAAGGAAAATTGGAAATACGAAAAGATCTGTCTCCGGCGGAGACAATGGGCGATATCAGTCTTATCATGATTGCTTTGCAAAATCTGCTCAGCAACGCGATCAAATATGCCGGGGGAAAGCCGGTGGAGGTATCGACCGGCCAGCAGGGCGACCGTGTGTTTATCTGTGTGCGCAACCACGGCAGAGGCATTGCAGCAGAGGAGCTCGGCAATATTTTTGAACGTTTTTATAAGGAGGATAAATCGCGCAATTCGGAAGGGTTTGGACTCGGTCTGTCGATTGCCAGTAAAATCATGGAACTGTGTCACGGGGAGGTGACAGCGGAGAGCAAAGAGGGAGAGGGCAGTCAGTTTACGTTATGGTTTCAATCATTAACAAAAATTGTGGAGAATGAATAACAAAAAATTACAAACAATAGTCATGCAAGGTTTTTAATCATGCTTTAATTATGCGGCGGTACGATGATGTCAATATAAGAAATGTGCACAAGCTTATCAGAAAAAATGTGAGGAGAGAAGCAAATTGAAGACACTTTTTGTACACATTGGTACACCTAAGACAGGAACGACATCAATACAGCATCTGCTGTGCCGCAATCGCAGCTTATTAGAAAAACAAGGCTATTGTTATCCCGATTTCAGTGATCTCTACCCCGGATATTCAACATCGGCAAACGGGCGCTTTTTGGTACAGCAGATTCCAGAGAGCGACGGCGTGGACAGCCTGCTCGAGGAGAAGAGACGCTATAAGGAGGGCATGGAGAGAGTCATTGCCCTGTTTTCGCTATACGATCATGTGATACTTTCCAATGAAGCTATTTTCCGTGCGACTTACAAGCGCAGAAGCGATCTGTGGGAGCAGTTAAAAGACGCAGGGCAGCAATATGGCTTTTCGGTCAAAGTGATTATATTTTTGCGGAGGCAGGATCAGTATGCGGCTTCCCTCTATAACCAGAACGTCAAAGTAAATACAAGGACGCACGGCGCAGGACTGCAAAAGACATGGAAACAATACATCACGCCGCCGTGTCCCAAGGAGAGGTCTTTCGATTACTACGAGAGACTGGAGAGCATCCGCGCCGTCCTGGGCAAGGATGCCATGATCGTCCGGCGGTTTGATAAAAAATATTTTTACAAAGATTCTCTTCAGGCCGAGTTTTTGCACCTGATCGGTCTGGAATATACGGACGAGTACCAGCAAAAGCTCTCACAGATCAACCAGAGCCTGCCTGGAAATACACTTGAGATTATGCGTCTGCTCAATGAAATCGAGTCGTTGGACGAGGACGAGCGCACGTTTTTCCGTCATGCGCTATACCAGGATGCAGAACTGAGCAGCCGGTATTATAAGACCTGCATGTTTTCTAAGGAGGAGACAAAAGAGTTCCTCGCAAGGTATGAGGAGGGAAACCGCAGGATCGCCGAAGAGTATCTTGGAGACGGAGAGCCGTTGTTTGATGATACCATAGCAGATCTGCCCAAATATGAGCGCAGAAATGAATACATGATCGATGATGTGATACGTTTTACCGCACTTTGTACAACGATGCTGATGCGGGAAAACAACAAACTGAGAAAGGAACATGAAACATTGAAAAATAAGATGATGCACCCCGCAAAGACGATATGGTCTAAGCTGCGGAGCTAACGCTAATTGATGAAAGACTTTTTTAAATTTTTACTGCGCATGATGCGGATCGGCAGTATTGGGTTCGGGGGTGGAACGGCGCTGATACCTGTCATAGAGGAAGAGTTTGTCAAGAGACAAAAGCTGGAATCGAAACAAAAGTTTGATAAAGACGTGATTGTGGCCGGCCTTACGCCGGGAGCGCTGCCGGTAGAGCTTGCGGCGGCGATCGGAAAAAAGGCGTATGGGATCAGGGGAATGCTCGCTGCACCGCTTGCGATGGCCCTGCCTGGCGTGGCGGCCACGATCGCGCTTTTCACCGTACTGTCCGTGGCGGAGTCGGGGATTTTGGAGTGGATGGAGCTGGCGTCGATTGCGGCGTCCGCTTTTATTATCTATCTGCTGCTGGGGTATGTGGGAAAACTGTTGGCGGGCTGCAAAAAAGAGAGCAGCGGGCGTTTTTATAAGGCTCTGCTCGTGATCGCCGCCGTATGTGTGATGGTATGCGGCAGCAATATTTCCAAACTTTTCGGTTTGGGCGGCGCAGCCATATTCCAGGCTTCTACGGTTCATGTGCTGATCGTAGCCTTTTTCTTTGTCTTTTATACCGGTGGAACCTACACCTGGAAAAATATTCTGGTTTCTGCGGCAGTGTCGGTGCTCTTTTTGCTCAGCCACGGCAAAGAACACATTATCAGCCAACAGCCGCTGATCTGGGGAATTGAGATTCTTATGCTCGCGCTTGCGCTTTATGGTCTGTCTGTGAGCGCCAGGCGGGAAGGGTGGGAAGTTCCGCATCTAAAACGGCGCCAGATGGCCAAAGAGGCAGTGATGTGGTTTCTGTTTTTATTGCTGCTTTCGGCGCCAGCATTATTTTTGGTCAGGAACGGAGTGATGTTTGTCGCCAAGGGCGTTTTGTCCTCCCTGATGTCCTACGGGGGAGGAGACGCCTTTCTTGTAATTGCCGACGGTCTTTTTGTGGAGAGCGGTATGCTGCCGGAGGAGGTATTTTATGGGCAGGTCAGCGTAGTGGTAAATATCCTGCCAGGGTCGATACTCTGTAAGGTACTTGCGGGTGTGGGCTATTATATCGGCTACGGGACCGACGGCCGGGTATTGTCCGGCGTCCTTTTGGCAGTGGCGGGCGTCTCGGCGGGCGTGGCGGCCTCCTGCGGCGTATATGGCATGGTCTATCACATCTATGACGGTGTGCGCTCATTCTCCACAGTACGACTCTTTGAGCGCTGGTTCCGCCCGATCTTCGCAGGGCTTCTCATCAACCTGGTATTGTCGCTGTGCAATCAGGTGAGACATATCAGCCTTACGCCTGCGGTGAACGGCAATCTGCTCATGTCCGGCATGCTGGGACTCGCCGCGGTTGATCTGCTGCTCGGCAGTAAAACAAAATTGAAATCCATGTGGCTGCTGCTGTTTAATCTCGCGGTGGTCGCAATCCTGGCATTTGTATTAATCTGATAACAGAAGCTGCCGCATCTAGGTGCGGCGGCTTTTTCGTATATAGATCATATTTAAATTTCCTATCTCTGCAAACAGAGCTGCGCCCGGCGGTTTGGGAAAAGCGCCTTTTGAGTGCCGCAAATTTTTTAAAGTCGGGTATAGATTGCGTCATATGGCACAAAATAACGGTAAAAGAATCGCGTTACAAAATCGAAGGAGGAAAGAGGTAGACTATGCAGATAGGAAAACAGAGCCTGCAGTTTGACGAGGCGCCCTATATTATTGCCAGCGCCAGCATCGTGGGAAAAAAAGAGAGCGAAGGGCCGCTGGGCAATTATTTTGATGTCGTGGGAGAGGATGATAAGTTTGGACAGGACACCTGGGAGGAGGCGGAGAGCACGCTGCAAAAAGAAGCCTTTCAGATGGCAGTTGGCAAAGCGGGATTAAAAAAAGAAGATATCCGCTACTTGTTTTCCGGCGATCTGCTTGGGCAAAATATCGCCACGTCGTTTGGCCTGATGGATTACCAGGTGCCGCTCTTTGGGTTATACGGCGCCTGCAGTACCTGCGGCGAGGCGTTGTCTTTGGGTGCAATGTGCGTGGCGGCAGGATATGCCGATTATGTTGTCTCCATGACGTCGAGCCATTTTGCGAGCGCGGAAAAACAGTTTCGGTTTCCGCTCGAATATGCCAATCAGAGGCCAAAATCGGCGACCTGGACAGTCACGGGCAGCGGCGCTTATGTGCTCGGCAAGAGGAAGAGCAAATCGCGCATCACAGGGATTACCACGGGAAAGATTGTGGACTACGGAATCAAAGACTCCATGAATATGGGGGCGGCTATGGCGCCCGCGGCTTCCGACGTCATCTGTCAGCATTTGAAAGATTTTGACCGGCAGCCGGATTATTACGACAAAATTATCACCGGTGATTTGGGGACGATCGGACAGGAAATCCTCATTGATCTGGCAAAACAGCAGGGATATGACCTTAGCGGCATCCATGCAGACTGCGGGATTGAGATCTACGACGGCAAACGCCAGGGAACCGGAGCCGGAGGCAGCGGATGCGGCTGTTCCGCCGCTACGCTGAGCGCCTATTATCTAAAACAAGTACAGGAAGCGCGACTGCATAAGATCTTGTTTGTGCCGACTGGGGCTTTGCTTTCCACGGTATCTTTCAACGAAGGAATGACCGTGCCGGGGATTGCACATGCGGTCGTGATTGAGCACGCGAGTTAGAAAAGGGCGATGATTGCCGTCACGGCGGTCGGATGGGAAAGCTGCCGAATGAAAAAGAGAAAGGGTAAGTGGAATGATATGGATTATGTAAATGCTTTCTGGGTGGGCGGTCTGATCTGCGCCTTAGTCCAGATTTTAATGGAAAAAACAAAGATGCTGCCCGGCAGGATTATGGTGCTGCTGGTATGCCTTGGGGCGGTGCTCGGCGCACTTCAGATCTATCAGCCGTTCGCAGATTTTGCGGGCGCCGGGGCGAGTGTGCCGCTGCTTGGTTTTGGAAACACGCTCTGGAAAGGTGTGAAAGAGGCGATTGACAACGAGGGATTTATGGGAATCTTTATGGGCGGATTTAAGGCCAGCGCCATCGGCATATCCGCCGCGCTGATCTTTTCATACATCGCCAGCCTGGTTTTCCAGCCGCAGACAAAAAAATAAACTGGTTGACAAGAACACCTGAAATGTTATAATTAAATTGTATCGTAATATGAAAAACAGTTTCACAATGTGAAAATTATAATTTTTTGGCGGCCGTATGGGGATGGATACGCTTGAAACAACGCAGAGAACAATGAAATTATAACATAAAGGAGAAGAGACTATGAACAAAGTATTGGAAGAGTTTTCTAAAATCGGTATTATTCCGGTGATCGCACTCGACAACGTGGAGGATGCCGAGCCGTTGGCAAAGGCGTTGATCGACGGCGGACTTCCGTGTGCCGAGGTGACATTCCGCACGGCTGCGGCGGAGGAGTCCATCCGCATTATGGCGGAGAAGTTTCCGCAAATGCTTGTCGGAGCCGGAACGGTTCTCACAACCGAGCAGGTGGACCGCGCAGTGGGAGCGGGCGCAAAATTTATTGTCAGCCCGGGTTTAAATCCCAAGGTTGTAAAATACTGTGTGGACAAGGGGATTCCTGTGACGCCGGGGTGCTCGAACCCGAGCGATGTGGAGGTTGCCATTGAGCTGGGACTTGACGTTGTAAAGTTTTTCCCGGCGGAGGCGGCAGGCGGCCTAAATATGATCAAGTCCATGGCTGCGCCTTACACCAAGATGAAGTTTATGCCGACCGGCGGCATCAATGCCAAGAATATCTGCAGCTATCTTGATTTTAAGAAGATCATCGCCTGCGGCGGTTCCTGGATGGTCAACAAAGACATGATTGCGGCAAAAGACTGGGCAGGCATCACTGCGCTCACCAAAGAGGCAGTTGGCACTATGCTTGGCTTCAAACTGCTTCATGTCGGTATCAACAATGCCGATGAGTCTGCGGCTATGGCAGATTCCGAGAAGCTGGCGACGCTGTTTGGCGAGGATATGAAGAACGGCAACAGCTCGGTATTCGTGGGAACGCTGATTGAGATGATGAAAATGCAGGGGCGTGGTACGCACGGCCATATTGCAATCCAGACCAATTACCTGGATCGCGCCATGTATCATCTGGAGAAACGCGGCTTTGAGTTTGACGAGACAGGATTTGTGTATAACGACAAGGGCGAGCTGAAAGTTGCCTACTTAAAGGGCGAGATCGCGGGATTTGCGATTCACTTTAACCAGAAATAATCAAAGATTGTAAAGACGGGAGGTTGTTGCATGGCGGGGCCGGTGCGGCAGCCTCCTTTTGATTATCCAAAGGAGGAAAAGAAGATGGACCACAATTGTGCATACTGTGCGGAGGGGGAGCTTGTGGAGGCGTTTGGCATCAAAATCTGCGAACTTCCAGAGTCGAAAGTATACTTATTTAAAGAGCAGAGCCACAGAGGGCGTGTGATCGTGGCGCACAAAAAGCATGTCAGTGAGATCGTGGAGCTCTCGGCAGGGGAGCGGGCGGCGTACATGGAGGATATCGCACATGTGGCCGAGGCACTGCATCAAGCATTTGCACCGCAGAAGATCAATTACGGCGCGTACGGCGATACCGGACATCATCTGCATTTTCATCTGGTGCCCAAATATGCGGACGAATTTGAGTGGGGCGGCGTGTTTGCCATGAATCCGCAGCAGAAATTCCTCACGCAGGAAGAATATGCGGCATTGATTGCGGACATCAGCAAATACTTATAGGAAAAGGTTTTTGCATGGAAGAAAAAGAGAATAAAAATCCGATTCAGTCTGCCGCGCGTATCTTTCAGGTGATGGAGATGTTAGCGGACCATGGCGCCATGGGGCTGATGGAGATCAGCGCCTCTCTCGGGCTGCACAAAAGCACCGTTCACCGGCTTTTGATGTCGCTTGTTTATATGGGCTATGCGAAGCAGGATGAATTGACGCAAAAGTACAGTCTGTCCTACAAAATTGTCAATATGGCGGGCAAAATATTAGATCACACCGATATTTTGCAGACGGCAAGACCTTATTTAAAACAGCTCTCGGAGATCTCCGGGGAGGCCGTGCACTTTGTGCAGCGGGAGGGCGGCCATATCCTCTATATCGACAAAATTGAGGCCAAAGTGGGAACGATACGCATGGTCTCCCATGTGGGCATGGTACGGCCGATGTACTGCTCCGGGGTCGGGAAAGCGATCATGGCGACGCTGTCGGACGAAGAAATTAGCAGAATCTGGAAAGAGAGCTGTATTGAGAAGCGAACCGATCATACGATCACAGATCTGCCCCGGTTTTTCCAGGAGATGGAGACCGTCAAAAAAGAGGGTTATGCGTTGGATGACGAGGAGAATGAAAAGGGCGTGCGCTGTATTGCCGCCTGCCTGAGAAGCTATCAAAAAGAGGTCAAATATGCTTTCAGCGTTTCCGGTCCTGCTAGCCGCATGACAAAAGAATATATCAAAGAGCTGTCGGCTTCGGTGCTGCGCGTCCAAAAAGAGCTGTCGCGCGATCTCGGCTATCGCGGCGATTCTGCCAAATAAATACAAGATCGGGCAGAATAATATTCATAAATCAGGTCATACTATCTTTAAAGTGTAAGACGGTCTCCATCGTTTCTACACTGGCAAAAAGAAAAAAGGAGAGTACGACCATGAAGAAAATGGGTGTAATTACGGCAGGACTGTTACTTACCATGTCACTCGCCACTATGACCGCCTGCGGAACGAAAACCAGCGACAAGGATTCGGACAACACGAACAACTCACAGAATGCAACCGAAAATAATGTCAACGATGTCGACAACAACGCGGTCGGCAATACCGAAAACAACGTATTAGATACCAACACCGAGAACAACAATGCCAATAATGCCAACAATGTCAACAACAACGGTGACGGCGCCATTGACAATAATGTGAATAACAATGGAAATGATGGCACAGGCGCCGGTAATATGGTGGAAGACGTCGTGGACGGTGTCGGTGATGCCGGCAAAGATGTGATTGACGGTGTAGAAAACGGTGTAGACGATCTGACGAACGGTACGGAAAACAACGCAGTCAATGATGCGACTACCAACGGAGATACCACAAGTTCTAACCGCTAAACAGGTGAAATCCCGGAACCGCTGTAGAAAGCTACGGCGGTTCTTTTGGCGTAAAGATGAAAAAAATATAAAAAGTAATAATGTTCTTGTGGGATAATCTTTGTTGTTTTATAATAGAACCAGTGGGTAGCGATTTGTCAGGTATTGATGAAGCCGTAGGCTGCCTGACAATGCAATGTATGAGAACAGAACGGAGATTTTTGCGCATGAATGATTTTAGGGAAGTCATTGACGATAGTGATAAAAAGGATGCGTCATCAGCGGGGGAAACCAAGGAGCTTACGTTAGTCTCCCAGGAGGTCAAAGAGGAGAAGGGCGCAGAAAAGGAAGAAGAGTACGAGGATATATGCTACATATGCCGCAGGCCGGAACATGTGGCGGGTAAGATGATAAAAATACCAAGCGATATCTGCATTTGTCAGGACTGTATGCAAAAAACCTTTGACGGCATGAACGGCAGCGGTTTTTCCATGGATGATGTCATGGGTATGCCGCCTTTTGGCAGAGCAAACAAGGTTCCCAACATCAGCATGATCAACCTTTCCGATTTACAGGGGATGATACCGGGCAGCCAGCGCGTGAAAAAGAAGAAAAAGGGCGAGGAGAAACAGCCGCTGTTTGATATGAAAAAGATTCCCGCACCGCATAAGATCAAGGCGTCTCTCGATGAGTATATTGTCGGGCAGGAGCAGGCCAAAAAAGTCATGTCTGTGGCTGTCTATAACCACTATAAGAGAATCGCGTCCGACCGCAAAGACGACGTCGAGATCGAGAAATCCAATATGCTGATGATCGGCCCGACGGGCTGCGGCAAGACTTATATGGTTAAGACGCTGGCAAAGCTTTTGGATGTGCCGTTAGCCATTACCGACGCCACGTCGCTGACCGAGGCGGGGTATATCGGCGACGATATCGAGAGCGTGGTGAGCAAGCTGTTAGCGGCCGCGGGCAACGACGTCGACCGCGCGGAGCAGGGGATTATCTTTATCGACGAGATCGATAAGATTGCCAAAAAGCGC